>DAICZM010000056.1 GCA_027311145.1 Ktedonobacterales bacterium | reverse complement strand
CATCACCCCTGGAAACGTATTCCCGCTTGTACTCCTAAACAGTTTGCAAAAAGGTGAGTCGCACCCCTAGCATGTACCATCAAACCACTTTCTCTGCCCGCAAATCATCTCCCACTTTGTGTTATACTGACCATAAAAGCTATCTCCCCAGAAGGACGTATAGAATGACACAGCAATCTAACACACAAGACCTCAGCAAATCCCTCGTAGGGCAGGCCGCTGTCCAATATATCGAGGAAAATATGCTCATTGGCTTGGGAACCGGTTCGACCGCAACCTTCATGCTCCAGGCCCTCGCCCAGCGTATTGAGCAAGGGCTTCATATTAAAGGAGCTGTACCATCATCCCAAACCACACACGATCTTGCCCAACGTCTCGGTATCCCGCTCACCGATCTCGCTACCTACCCTGAACTCGACCTCTATATCGATGGTGCGGATGAAATTGACCCACAACTCAACCTGCTTAAAGGCGCGGGCGGAGCGTTAGTACGCGAAAAAATTGTTGCCACGGCGGCACACCGCTTCATTGTCATCGCCGATAGCAGCAAACTCGTGGAACGCCTCATCTCCCGTTTCCCACTGCCCGTTGAGGTCATACCCTTTGCAAGTACGCCTGCACGCAAACATTTGGAACACCTCGGCGCCAGTGTCACCCTTCGCCAACATGCCAACACCACGTTTCTCACCGATAACCATAATATTATTCTCGACTGCACCTTCCCACACGGCTTCGATGACCTCAAAGACCTCAATGTCCAGATCAAAAACATCGTTGGCGTTGTTGAAACTGGCCTCTTCCTCCATATGGCTGAACGTGCGCTGATTGGCAACCCCACCGGCGTTCAGCAGATATTGCCTGCCGACACCCATCAGGGATAATTTATGCACCAACACACGCTACCACGTGCGGCAACACTCTTGTATCAAAAGGATTGCCGCACACTTTTTATCGCTTTTTCGCTTGTACGCTTGCTATTTCTTGACAAGAAGAGTTTGCAAAGCGTATAATCTCTATACAATTGTGTTCCCCTATTGCATATCTAAAGGAGACCCAGCAAACCAGTTTTTGCCTATTTCCTACTGTATCGGGTATCATACAGTAGCATCACTTTTCTAGCAGTTGGAATTCAGCACAAAGGAGTATTTGCTGTGAGCAAAGCCACCGTCGGTCCCACCTCTTCTACTGCCAATCCCTGGAAACTGACAACAGAACGTATTGTCATTGCGGGCGTTCTCGCCGCCATTACCATTATTCTCGGTGTCGTTCCCGGCCTTGGCTTCATTCCCCTCCCTAATGCCATCGGCAATGCCACGACAGAACATATTCCTACTATTATTGGCGGGATCGTTGGGGGCCCTATCGTTGGGATTGTCTCTGGTCTTATTTTTGGTCTTCTCAGCCTCACTCGTGCAACCACGCCCATCTTCAGAGATGCCCTCGTTGCCGTCTTCCCACGCTTATTTATTGGCTTAACCGCTTGGGCCACGTTCTTTGCCCTGGTACGCATTAACCGTAGCCTGGCGGCTATTGTCGCCGGACTTGTTGGCTCGGCCACCAACACTGTGCTTGTCCTCACCATGATTATTGCACGCGGTTACCTACCAGCATCGATTATCTGGATCGTACTACCACAAGCTATCGGCGAGGCCATTGTCGCTGCTCTTATCACGCTTGCCGTTACAAACGCCTATTTCATCATCCAGGGACGAGTGGTACACGCCACTGATACACGCCCACGCGATGAGCTACCCTACTAGCATGATTACCATCGATAACGTTACCTTTCATTACAGCTCACAGGAGGAGCATCCTACTCCTCCTGCCCTGCAACATATCAACCTTCAAATAGGCGAAGGGGAAACCATCGCTATTATCGGCCATAATGGCTCCGGCAAGAGTACGCTTGTTAAACTGCTCGCTGCCATTCTACATCCCACGCAAGGCAGCATTCACGTCGATGGCTTGCGCAGTACCGCAACTGACGAAGAAATCTGGACAATTCGTCAGCGCGTTGGCATTGTCTTTCAAAACCCCGACGACCAACTCGTCGCCAACACCGTCATCGACGATATCGCTTTCGGACCTGAAAACCTCGGTTTACCACGGCGCGAAATCGAGGAGCGCGTCCAAGAAGCCATGTCATTCCTCGGCTTGCAAGCTTACGCCCAACACGCCATTAGCGAACTTTCAATTGGACAAAAACAGCTTGTAGCCATCGCCGGCGTGCTGGCCATGCATCCACGCTATCTTTTGCTCGACGAACCAACGACAATGATCTCCGGGCAGGCCGCACGCACCTTACTAAGCACTGTCCAGCAGCTCGCCCATGACCACGGCATTACCGTCATACACATCACACATTTTATGCACGAAGTCACCAGTTTTCAGCGCGTTATCGTCATGCATGAAGGACAGGTCATCATGGATGGCTCACCTACCACCGTCTTCTCTCATGCTGATGAACTACACACGCTCGGTCTTGACATCCCCATGGTCACACGCCTGGGCCACTCTCTGCGCCAACATGGGTGGCTCCAGATACCTGAAGTAGTCCTATCAGCGGAACAGTTGAAGGTCAGCCTATGCTCTTCGAGTTAAAAAATATTTCTTACACCTATCTTCACAACACGCCCTTTGCCACACCGGCTCTGCACGATCTGTCCCTCTCCTTCGCAGAGGGACAGACGATTGCGCTCGTTGGAGCAACCAAGTCCGGCAAATCTACCATTGTTGATCTTCTTGCCTGTCTCATCAAACCCACTTCCGGCACTCTCCTTTTTGAGGGCGATGATGTTACCAACAAAACATTTGCTATCGATCGCCTCCGCAATGCCGTTGGCATCGTCTTTCAATCTCCCGAAGCACAGATTTTTGAGGAAACCGTCGGCAAAGATGTCTCTTTCGGCCCACGCCGCAAAAAACTCCCACTTGCTGAGTCACGCCGCCTCGTCCAAGAAGCTCTTGAGGCCGTCAGCTTGCCCTATGAGGACTTTCGCTCTCGCTATACGTATGCTCTAAGTGGCGGACAAAAACGTCGCGTGGCGATCGCAGGCGTACTCGCACTTCAACCAAAAGTTATCATTTTTGATGAGCCCACTGCTGGCCTTGACCCACGCGGACGCCGCGAACTGCTCACCTTAATTGCCCGACTCAAACAGATGCATAACCTGACCACTATCTATATGAGTAGTGGCCTAGATGATGTCATTGAACTCGCTGATATCATCCACATTCTCGACCAGGGACAACTTGTCTTCAGTGGCACGCCACGTGAAATACTGGCACACGCTGAAAAACTCGTCACCTTAGATATTGCCCTCCCGGAAGCAACGCAAATCGCTCTTGCCTTGCGCGAGCTTTTGCCTGCTCTACGCACCGATGTACTAAATTTGGCAGAGCTAGAGACAGAAACGCTCAAACACCTTTCATTGTCAAACTTCTCCAGCCATTCTCGTTTTTGAGGCACTACCTATGATCGAACTTACGCGCACCGTCGCCTTTGGGCAATTTATCAACAACGGTTCCACTCTCTCACGGATGGACCCACGCACGAAACTCTTTTGCGCACTGCTGCTCATCGCACTCGTCTCCTTTGTCAGCAACATTACAGCCTTTCTTCTCTGCTTGCTTGTTTGTATCACTATTCAACTCCTCTCACATATTTCCATCACATTCATTTTACGCACATTCAAACCATTTATCGCTTTTTTTATTGTCATTTTCTTTATTGAAGTTCTTTTCTACCAAAACCCACCACACACACCATTAATCTGGCAATGGACGATCTTTTCCATTTCCCGCAAAGCCATTTTTATCAGCATCCTTACACTGTTACGCGTGATTTTCCTCTACTATCTTACATCAATGCTCACCTTCACAACCTCGATGGTTGATCTCACCGACGGCTCAGAGGTCCTGCTGGCCCCTTTTCAACGCATCGGCATTCCAACTAGTGCCCTCGTTATGGTCATGGTCATTGCCTTTAAATTTGTTCCCATCTTCCTTGCCGAAGTTGAACGCTTAATCAAAGCACAATCAGCACGCGGCGTCCGTTTCGATCAGGGCAATTTTATTCAACGGACCATGAAACTTGCTCCTTTAATGATTCCTCTCTTCATTAGCGGCTTTAAGCGCGCTGGCACTCTCAGCATTGCCATGGAAGCTCGCTGCTATGGCAATCATAAAGGCTGGCGACGCAGCAAGAGACGCGCATTACACTTCGCACGCTTTGACGCTCGTGTTCTCGCCTTTACACTCACCATATGCCTCATCACAATTTTTGCCAACATTTTCGCTCCATTCTAAATTATGACTCGCCACTATGACAAAAGTTTTTGCCCGCATCTATCTCGCAACAAAAGACGCTCAATAAACGTCTCCTTTATAGCGGTGTCATCACAAAACACAAAAATGGGACAAATGCACCACTATCTACCATCGCCTTAAACCGTTATACTACAAGAGATCGGTTTTCTCTTACGCCGCTTGCCCGACACATATACTATTACTTATTTTGTATTAAGAGAGGCTTTCTATGCCAACAAAAACCTTTTTGTCCTCTGTTTGGCACATGCTCGCGGCTTTGTGTCTGACATCATTGACCTTAGTGGGGCTACTGCTTTCTCCGCTCTCTGTTGCAGCATATACACAACAAGCACACGATAATGGCCCACTCCTTCAGGTAACCGCCGGCTTCGACGGTCGCTATCGTGATGGCAACTGGCTTCCAATTCAGCTCAAACTGAGCAATAATGGCACAGATTTTGCTGGAAGCGTCTCCATTGATATTCCATCGCCCTACTCCAACAACACCACATCATCTATCTATCAAGCACCTGTTACACTCGCAACAGGGGCACAAAAACAAATTACCTTGTCCATACCTCTTGCACTTGGCGCACAAGGCTCCACACAAAACATCACGCTCCATTTACTCAATAACAATGGACAGATTGTTAGCACTCAAACAACGTCACTGCGCAGTTTAGGCCCTAACGATGTCTTTATTGGCATCCTCTCAGATCAAGCGAGCGGTTTTGGACCACTCAATGCCGTTGCGCTTCCCAACCAGTCTCAGTCCGCAGCACTCCTCACTGAACCACTCAACGCCTCCAATATGCCCACTGACGCCGCCTTGCTAAGAAATTTCGATCTCATCGTGTTAGATAATTTTACAACCAGCACACTCAGCAGTGACCAGATCGCCGCCTTGCAAGAATGGGTCAACCAGGGCGGCACACTCTTGTGCATTGGGGGTCCTGAATGGCATACAACGCTGAGTCCCTTACCAACAAGCCTTCTACCCGTCACTATCACTGGCACACAAACACTGCCTGCCGGAACAGCACTCCTGCCTATCGGCGACCCCGGCAATAGCCCAACATCGCCGCCTTCCAGCCCAAACGCTGCCTCTCCACTCGTCGTCAGTGTGGGCCAGGCAGAAACCAATAGCACTACCATTCTCGCTTCTGGTAACACTCCCCTGCTCGTACAAGCCAATCAAGTACAGGGACATATTGACTATCTCGCCTTCGATCCCACCCTTGATCCCCTCCTTGGGTGGTCGCAAGCATCACAGCTCTGGAAAGGCCTACTATTCCGTACATTAGGCGATCAACTCGTTGCACAAAACCCAAATCGTCCCACTCTTCCCGTCAGCACAAACGTTGCTAGCCGCATCGGCAATAGTATGCTTGGCTTGCTTCAAACATTCTTACCAAACACGTTGCCATCAGTAATGCTTATTCTCGTTATTTTGCTTGGCTATATCCTCACCTTAGGACCTCTTCGCTTCTTAGTTGTGCGCCACTTCAAACGGCGTGACTGGAATTGGCGCATCATCCTCTCAAGCATTGCCCTCTTTTCGCTCCTGAGCTACGGCATCGCCCTCTTCCAAAAAGGCACATCCGTAGTCAGCGACACCATTACTATCGTCCAACTCGGCACAAGCACAACCAACGATACCCCAGCATATACCACAACCTACGTCGGTGTTTTCGTCCCCAGTGCTGGAAATTTCTCTATCCATCTTGGCATGCATAATCTAGCCCAACCAGCTAGTAGCCCATTTCAGTTTGGGCCACAATCATCGCAACAACTTACCACTGTCACCCAGGCTGCCAATGGCACTGATGTCATATTACAAAGTACCGGCACCTGGACATTCAATACCATCACATCGGAGCAAGCAAGCATACTACATGGCAGCCTTACCTCCCAGCTACTCTTTCAAAATGGCCTTCTGAGTGGAACTGTCACCAATGGACTCCCTTACGCTCTCAGCGATGCCTACGCCCTGATGGGAAGCAGCTACACCGCTATTGGCCATCTTGCCCCCCATCAGACAAAATTTATCCATCTCTCTCTCACCAACTCAACAAACCCTAATACCCCACTGGCCGATCAAATTGCTACTGATAATGGTTTCCCCGCCCAATCTACTAATGGCGGCTATACCGTACAAACACCCCGTAGCTCTCTCGAACGCCATATCGATATGCTCGCAGCTTTCAGTGGCGAAGGAGCATACTGCGCCAACAATGGTGGCCCCTGCTATGCCTCTCCTTACAAAGTAGTTACATCTAGTGGCGTCGTCATGGTCAGCAATAACGGCACGTCTATCACGAACAATACTCCAGACCCCTTGCTGCTCCCTAACACACCCGCTACCCTTATCGGATGGGCCGACACAACCACAAACCCCCTCACGATCAACGGCAATCAGCCAACAGGGGCACAAGAGACCTTCATCCAAGCACCGCTCTCCGTTCAATATGCGGGCACGGTCAATCTCCCTGCCAGTTTCATCACAGGACATATTATCAATGTAGACAGCCAGGGCACAAATATTCAGGAGGTGCTTCCAGGTATCTACACCATGCTCACAGGCAGCATGACATTTGAGCTGCTTGCTCCCCCCCATCTACATATCACCAATGCCCTCATTAACGAAACACAAAATATCGCCACTACCGTGCTGCAAAATAGTGGCCCCACTTCAGGCACGCTGAATGATATCTCACATGCACAAATCTCTCTCTACAACTGGCATACCAACACCTGGGATAGTATCACCATCAATCCCAGTACATTTTCTATCCCGATTAACGACACCAATTCCTATGTGGGACCCAACGGACGTATTCTCGTACAGTTCGCCAATCAAAATACATCCTTAGGCACGCTCGTTTTCGATACACCATCCTTACAAGTACAAGGCAATGCACAATAGGGAGGACCTATGCATGATGCAGCGGAGTCACATCAACCATGATTAAAATACACAATATCTCTAAACGGTATCGCAACGTTCACGCACTACATCAGCTCTCTCTCGAGATACCCACCGGGTCAATCTATGGTCTGATTGGCCCAAATGGTGCTGGCAAAACTACGCTTCTGCGCATTCTCGCCGCCTTGCTTCCCCCCACTACAGGCGAAGTCTGGTTCGGCAATGACGAAATTAGCAAATCACCCGCCCTTATTCAGCAACGCATCGGCTATATGCCTGACTTCTTCGGCGTTTATCCCGACCTCACCTCAGCCGAATACCTGGATTTTTATGCCGGTATCCACGGCATTGCGCGTCAGCAACGCCCACACATCATCACGGATCTGTTAGAATTGGTCGATCTCACCGCCAAACGCGACGCACTCGTAGAAACCCTCTCGCGTGGTATGAAGCAGCGTCTCTGTCTAGCACGCGCCCTGGTTCACGATCCATCCGTGCTACTACTCGATGAACCAGCATCCGGCCTTGATCCACGCGCACGTGTCGAATTGCGCGAATTATTACGTACCTTACAAGGAATGGGCAAAACAGTTATCATCAGTTCACACATCCTGCTTGAACTAGCAGAGATGTGTACCGATGTCGCTATCATTCAAGGTGGTCGCCTCATTGTCTCCGGCGATGTCGAACAAGTTGCACGCCGCATGGGTGGACGCCTGCTCGAAATTCGTGTGCTTGATCGCGTTGACGAAACACGACAACTCCTGAAGGATATACCCGGCATCATAAGTGTCAAAGAAAATAACGGGAAACTCTTACAGGCCGAATTTACTGGCAACGATCAGGCTCTTGCACAGACCTTAAGCACACTTATCACACACAACATCCCCGTCGTCTCCTTCGCTCCACGTAGCGGCGGTGATCGGCTTGAAGAAGTTTTTATGAGCATCACGGAAGGAAACAACCCCTCATGACATTTCTTGCACTGCTTACCAAAGAACTCCGTCTTCGTATGCGCCGCGAACGGACTGTATGGGTCATTATTACCTATATCCTCTTGATGGGCCTGCTCGGCTGGTTCGTTATTGGCAGTTTTAGTGCCACCAATAACTCTAACCCTTACGCACTCGGCCAGATGGGAACCTATCTTTATACACTCTTCTCACAGCTTCAATTGGTTCTCGTGATGTTTATCACACCCGCATTCACTTCTACTAGTATTAACGGCGAGAAAGAACGGCAAACCTTTGACCTCCTGCTCTGTTCTCGTCTCTCTTCATTCGCGCTTGTTTCAGGTAAACTGGTTGCTGGCCTGATGAATGCCTTATTGCTCATTGCTGCCTCTATCCCATTGTTTAGCCTGGTTTTCTTCTTCGGTGGCATATCACCAGTACAACTGCTCCAGGCCATGCTGCTCTTTATTATCACCGCCATGATGGTTGGCACTTGCGGATTACTTTTTTCTAGCATCCTTACCCGCCCGGCAGCATCCACGGCGATCACCTATGCCACTGGTTTGATCTGGCTTGTCACACCCATCATCCTTTACTTTATCGCTCAATTATCTAGAAATTTCGGCAATGGGAATCAACCCCCACTCATCTTCATTTGGAATCCTATTATCGCACTGATCAGCACCTATCCTTCCGGCACTTTTTTTACCTATACCATTGGGAGTTGGCATATTGTCGCCTGGCAAGGCTACACTGTGCTTAGCATTGTTGCAACTGCAATCTTTTTTTGGCTCAGCATGCTCACGATTAAACCCAATACAACTAATCGTCCACACACACGTCGCCAAACTCCTTCTGTAACAAACGTGACGGCAACCGTATAATATGTTACGCTTAAGATATGCGTTTTCGCTCTGCTCAGGGAATTTTTTACATACTGAAAGGCACGCTTATGGCAACGCTTTCACCATCACGCATCACACATCTTCCGCAAGGTGTGCCGGATAGCACTCGTCTCGCCCAAGCCCTTCGCCCCTGGCGCACAAGACTTTTACTCCAGCACATCGCACACTGGTGTATGCGCGGCTTTCTGCTGGCTCTCACGCTCGTAGCACTTGTCTTGCTCATCGCCCACCTGTTTCCCTGGGCCTATGGGCTATTTTGGGCTATTGGCTTAGGTTGCACAAGCCTCTTGCTCACGCTGCTGGCGGCCTTCTGGGTTCGCCCCTCACCTGAACGCACGATGCGCATACTGGATCACCGCCTCTCCTTGCAAGATCGCCTTTGCACTGCTTGGGAAATGCGTGACGCAACATCTTCACTAGCTCTTATGCAACGCCGTGACGCTCTCATACAACTACAACTACATACCCCTACGAAAACACTTTCATTGCGCCCTCACAAATTCGCATTACTCTTTTTTGCTCTTATCGCACTGGCAGTGACACTCCTTATTGTTCTACCAAATCCTATGGATGCGCTCTTAAAACAGCAAGCCGCATTTCAGACAAATATCGCACACCAGATCACCCACATCGAACAACTACGCCAACAACTTGCCCAAGTACATACACTCACACCTCAACAAAAAACACAGCTTGACCAGATATTACGCCAGCTAGAAACACAATTACAACAAGCTAAAAATGGCACACAGGCACAGCAAGCTCTCGCACAAGCGCAAGCTCGTCTCAACCAACTCTCCAATCCACAAACTGCGAGCAAACTCGCCGCACAAGCTGCTGCTGGAACCTCGTTACAAGGAAGCGGCAATAGCAGCTTAGGTGCTGTCGGACAGGCTCTTCGCAACAATGATCCACAAGCCCTCTCCCAAGCACTACAAAAGCTCTCTTCGCAAATCAGCACAATGACCTCCACTCAACGTAGCCAACTTGCCCAGCAACTCGAACAAGCTGCCAATCAGGCCAGCCAGAACGCTAGCCTCAGTTCGGCCCTTCACCAACTCGCTAAAGCGGTCACTGATGGCAACGCCAGCGCAGTCAATGATGCTATCAATGCATTACAAACAACAGCAAACCAGAATGCAACAGCAGCAGCACAAAATAACAGCATTGCACAAGCCTCCCAGGGAGTTCAACAAGCAGCAAACAATCTAGCAGCGTCCACTGATAGTAGTACAGCTCAAGCTCAAGGTCAGGGTCAGGGCCAAGGTCAAGGTCAGGGTCAAGGTAAGGGTCAAGGCCAAGGCGGTTCAGGAGGCGCAAACGGGGCAGGCAGTCAACATGGCAAAATTGAGCAGGTTTATGTCCCCGGACAAATTGGCTCTGGCACAAGCACACAAAGCAATAATGGCAACACAGG
This sequence comes from Ktedonobacterales bacterium, assembly GCA_027311145.1. GTDB lineage: Bacteria > Chloroflexota > Ktedonobacteria > Ktedonobacterales > Ktedonobacteraceae > DTNP01. The sequence goes on along the minus strand of DAICZM010000056.1, from coordinate 5,092 downwards.
TGTTGTCCAGCCTGGGAACTCTATACCATATTCGCAAGTGATTCAAGAGTACAGCCAGATGGCCCATGACGCCATCAACAGCAGCAATATACCACCAGATATGAAAGATTTAATACAAGGCTATTTTTCAGCATTAGAAGGACAATAAGGCTTTTATGACAGAAATAAATGAACAGGTGTCACCCTCATCCATAAAACCGATCACATCACAAACATCGGTGCAGCAAAATGGACACGAAGCTCCACAATATGCAGAGCCGAGCGAGAGCGATATCGCACAGTTTATCACCACCGCTCAACGTCTGGAACAGGAACTGCGCTCTATCGTCGTTGGACAGGAACGGGTCATCCGTGAATTGCTCCTGGCATTACTCGCTGGCGGCCACGTGCTACTAGAAGGCGTTCCCGGCCTGGGCAAAACGCTACTAGTACGCACACTCTCAGATGCACTCACCCTCAAATTCGCCCGCATTCAATTCACGCCAGACCTCATGCCCGCAGATATAGTAGGCACAACAATTGTCAGCGAGCAGTCCAATGAAAGCGGGACAGGCAACATGCGCGTCTTTAGCTTTCAGCCAGGCCCAATTTTCGCCAACATCGTACTTGCCGATGAGATCAATCGAGCAACACCCAAAACACAATCCGCGCTTCTCGAAGGCATGCAAGAACGCACTGTCAGCGTCGGCGACCGCACACGCCCTCTCCCAACGCCATTTTTCGTACTCGCCACTCAAAACCCACTCGAAATGGAGGGGACATATGCATTGCCTGAAGCACAACTTGATCGCTTCTTATTCAAAATCATGGTAAACTTCCCCAAAGCGCAGGACCTCTTGCGCATCATCGATACCACGCTCGGCACACACAACAAACGTGCGCAACCGATTGCTACAGGTGAGCAACTTGCGCAGCACATCGAAATCGCCAAAGCAGTTCCTGTCGCTACACACATCAAAGAATATGCCGTGCGCCTGCTACTAGCAACACATCCCGATCAGGAAGACGCACCCGCTCAAGTACGCCGCTACGTGCGCTATGGAGCTAGTCCACGTGGCCTACAAGCAATGATTGTAACAGCCCGCGTGCGCGCCCTACTCGAAGGTCGCTATAATGTTTCTCAAGACGACCTGCGCGCTGTTGTGTATCCAGCATTGCGTCACCGTATCATCCTCAATTTTGACGGATTAGCGGATGGAATAACCACAGAGCAGTTGATCGGCACTATTCTCGCAGAGCTTGAAGTTGACTAAACCTGACGAACAACGATCACGCCCTACCAAAGATAGAGAGCAGGAGCTAGAAGGTATGACGACAAATGAGAGCTTACACGCACACGCGCGCTTCCCACTAGATGCCAGCATTTTGCAGCGTCTCGATCAGCTCACCATTCTAACACGACGTGCAATGGCAAGTGGGCAGCCTGGCCGTCGCCGCTCACCCATGGCCGGCTCTTCACTCGAATTTGCCGACTATCGCCGCTACGCCCCCGGAGACGATTTTCGCCGGATTGACTGGCGAGCATATGCACGCCTCGAGCGGCTTTTCTTGCGCGTCTTTGAGGCAGAAGAGCAGATCACCATCACCCTGCTCATTGACTGTTCAGACTCGATGTATCAGGGCATGCCTGCCAAGATCGCTCTGGCAACTAGCGTGGCCGCCGCTCTGGCCTATATTGCCCTCAAGTGTGAAGATAGCGTCGTTATCGGAGCATTGACTGATCGACTAGTCACCTATCGACGTGTGGGTAGCGGCAAAAATGCCGTGTGGAGTGTCGGTGAATTTCTCCAGCGACTCCCACGTTCCGGCACAACCGATCTGAACCGTGCCTTATATGACCTCGGTCGCATTGTAACCACCCCAGGACTCACCATCATCCTTTCAGATTTTCTTGCTCCCGATGGCTATCAAGTCGGCATTCGTGCTGTTCGCCAGTTACGACAAGAAATTGCATTACTGCAAATTCTCTCCCCCGACGAGCTGGAACCAGATATCCAGGGAGATTGGCGTTTACGTGACAGTGAAGGACGTGGCACACTTGATGTCAGCATTTCCACTTCGGTCATCGCTGCATACCGTCAACGCCTGGCAGCCTTTACGCAAGAACTAGCGGCCTTTGCCCATACACATGCCGCCAGCTATAGTCTCTTACCGAGCAATACCGCCATTCTTGATGTTATTCAACGCCTACTACGACAGATTGAGCTGGTGAAATAAATTATGAACCTCCTGGTTCCAGCCGCACTGGCCTTTGCGATCATTATTCCCATTATTTTGCTTTTTTACTTCATGCGCCCCAAAAGACAAGAGCGCATGATTGGTAGTACTCTGCTTTGGCAACAAACGCTACAAGATTTGCAGGCCAGCCGTCCCTGGCAACGTCTACGCATTACACCACTTTTGCTTCTACAACTACTCGCTGCCCTTATTGTGGTGTTCGTGCTAGCCCGCCCTGCCATCTTGACCAGCAGTCAGATAAGTGGCGATACCATCATTATTTTGCAAGCATCAGCCAGCATGCAGGCAACTGATATCATACCCACTCGTTTCGACGAAGCGAAAAATCAGATCGCGGCCTTGATCGATACTCTCGGCCCCAGTGACCAACTCTCCCTACTCACGATGGCCCGCACTCCTCAGGTTTTGCTCGCTAACTCACAAGACAAAAACCAACTCATGGCAGCACTTCAGCACGCCCAAGTCACCAACCAAGATGCTGACCTTGAACAAGCTCTTTCACTCGCAACTTCACTGGCCGCCGGCCATAGCAATGCCCAGGTCATTGTCATCGGCGATGGACACGTATTACCACCCGATCAGCAGCTAGCTTTTCCTTTTCCCGTTCGCTACCTGCGTATCGGCACAAACGCTCCCAATGTCGCCTTGCAGGCACTCGCAGCACGCACTATCCAGGGCAATCTGACTGCGCAAGCCCAGCTTGCCAACTACAGCCCTCAAACACGCGCTATACCAGTTGCCCTCTATGCCGACGGTCAACTCGTCACCGTGCAAACACTCTCCTTGCCCGCCGGAGCTATTGGCACACTACAATGGACAGCACTCGCTCCCAGTACGCATCTTTTACATGCCCATGTCCTTTCTCAAGACGCCATGAGCGTCGATCACGATGCCTGGGCTATCGTTGGAGCATCGATGCATGGACGTGTTCTACTAGTCACGAACGGCAATACCTTCTTACAAGCAGCACTACGTCTACAAAGTAACATTGACCTCTATGAGACAACGCCCGCTAAATACACGACGCTCACCGGCTATGATCTCACCATTTTTGATGGCTTCGTTCCACCAACACTTCCTGATGGCGGCCTTCTCTTCTTCAATCCTCCTACCGGCACATATCCATTTGGCAAAGTTGGACCAGCTCTATCCATTAGCAGCATCACTATCGGCAACGACCCCGCAAACCTTCTTGCTAATGTTGACCTGAGCAACATCCATGCACTACGCGCCAGTCATCAAATCACTCCTACGCTCTGGGCACAAGCTATCATTAACTCACCGGAAACACCTCTCCTCGTAGCCGGAGAGCAGCAGAATCAACGCATTGCGGTTTTTGGCTTTGACCTTCATGACACTGATTTACCACTTCAGCCGACTTTCCCCATTCTCATGTTCAATTTAATGAACTGGTTTCTACCCTCACCCGTTGCTGGCAATGGACAACTTGCAGCAGGTACACCAGTCACCATTCAAACATGGCCCGGCGCAGATCAAGTGATCATCACCAGCCCCAATCACCATACCATAACGCTTGCTCCACCTTTCCCGGTCATGCCCTTCGATCAAACCAACCAAACTGGTATCTATCGCGTAGCTCAACGTGTCCATGGACAGGAACGCTATGGCGATTTCGTTGTCAACCTTTTTGACCCGCTACAATCACGCCTGCTTCCCGCACAAACCTTACCCGTAATCGCCAGCAGCAATATGACTACAAGCAGCAACGGCGTTCCACGCACACTGCATGAAATCTGGCCCTGGATTGCCGCGCTCTTACTGCTGGTCTTATCGCTGGAGTGGTGGATTTTCAGTAAAGGCTATAAGAAAAACGAGGCGGCTTCAACCAGAACAAACCAGCTATTTGGCGGGCTTGTTCTGGTTGAAGCCATACAAAAACGGCTTGCTCTTCCTTATCGCCAACAGGCAAAACGCTTTCAACGTTGGACGAAGCGCGTCAGAAAACAGTTCAAACCATCGAAAAATAGGGGATAGCTATGTTGACATTTGAGCAACCGCTCTTATTACTCTTACTACTCCCAATTGGAGTACTCGTTTTTCTGACCTGGCAACGGATGTCGCTCCCCTTTCCAGCAGCTCAACGACGTTTCATTCTGCTCAGCCGACTCTTGCTGTTCACTCTGGTCATCACCGCCCTGGCCGGAGCCGCTTGGACACAGCCTGCATCACGTCAAACAACTATTTTTGTCGGCGATATCTCTGCCAGTACTGGCTCACAACGCGCATTTATCGAACAATGGATCAACAATGCCATCAGTAATAAACGCCCCGACGATCAGGTCGGCATTGTCGCTGTCGGTCGCAATGCCCTCGTTGAGCAAGCCGTAACTTCACAGGTCGCTTTCTCGCGCTTCGAGTCTACTCCTGATACAAACTATACCGACCTTGCCGCTGGTCTACGCCTCGCTGCTGCCATTATGCCAACCAACACCACACGCCATGTCATTCTACTGAGCGATGGACAGCAAAATCTTGGCGATGCCCTCCAAGAGGCTCAACTTTTGCAGCAACAGGGTATCCGCCTCGATATTGTCCCTCTACCCACTACGCACGGCCCAGAGGCTCGTATCGATAACGTCAATGCTCCAACCGAACTACGCACAAATGAGCGTTTTGTCCTGCACATACAACTCTTCAGCACAGTCGCACAACAAGCACTCCTCCATCTTTATCTCGATCATACGCTACTCGGCCAATTTGCTGTCAACATGGCACTTGGCACACAACAAATCAGTTTTGACCTTCCTGCTCCTCCACCCGGCTTCCATACCTATCATCTCACACTAGATGCACCCCAAGATACCATCCTGCAAAACAACGAAGCCTCCGCCTT
>DAICZM010000569.1 GCA_027311145.1 Ktedonobacterales bacterium | reverse complement strand
TGTCCTGACTGGCAAGAACGCCGTGTCCTACAATAACTTGTGTAGTGATATTTTGTACCAGAAAGTTAAACAGGGTAGCTTTCAGGGCGGCTAGTGGTCCTGCTGTAACCGAGCCAGTAGGGAACGTGTGAGTTGTGCCTCGCACATCGTTAATTAGGTCTTCGAGGCGACTCTGCGTTTTTTCCCACATGCTTTGCATATAATCTTTGAGCATGATAGCGCAGTAGTCACGAAAATCGCCCCTGGTGGGTTGGGCCATAAAAATTTTATATGCTGCCTGTATACGTTTTTTCATCTCTTGGAGTTCTGTTGAGAGATGAACGGTAGCACGTTCAACACACGTATTCCATGCGGGAGAAAAAAGAATCTCTTTGAGCGTTATGCGCACTTCCATTCCGCGTATGCTAAAATCGGTCTGTCCTTGCGCGATCTCGCTCAGGCTTGTGCCGGGTATAAGTTGACGTGTTGCGGCAGGGATCAGGGCCTGTAGTTTAGGTGTTGAAAAAGTCTCGTTGAAAGAAGGTGTGTTCCTATCAACAAAGGGATTGTCGAGTGTTTCTTGAAGCATTGTTTCAAGGATGCGAATATCATCATTGAGATAGAGTTGAGATTGCAGATATTTGATGGGATCGAGAAGAATAATTTCAACGGCGATGTTGAGATATATTTTTGCGCTGACCGTTTCAAAAAAAGGTAGGGACCACGTGGTAGCAGCGCGTTGTCGGAAGCGTTGAAAAAGCGGATCGCGCATATCGAGGCGCGGGAGGTAAGTAGGACGAGCGGCATTGCCCCAGAGGACATCATAGATGCGAGTTGGGCGTTGATAGAGCCAGACCTCGTGAGAAGGAATGGGTTGTTCGGTAGCGCGTGCTACCTGGTAAGAGATTTCGCCTAGATAGAAAGGATCAAGCATTGCAGATCACTCCATAGCTGGTAGGTAAAACACCGTGTATGTTATTACTGAGAGAGCGATTGTTCCAGGCGATTGCCAAGAAGACCGAGTGTTGCCAATATGCCGATAAGTAAGGGAGCGGCGTGCCCAAAGGCCCACCCAAAAAGTGTGAGCAAGAGACAAAACGCAATGAGTAGAAGATCGAAGATACGTATATTGCCGGGCATACCGAGTGCGAGAAGAAATGGCTCCTTCTTCTGATGTGGCTCTAGTAAGGATTGTGTATTGCGGCGCGTGAGAAGTATTTTGAGCAAAAGTGTGAAAAGCGCAATCAGCCATAAGAGCCAAAGACCCAAGAGCAGACTGGAAGACCAACCTTGCAATGCGAAAGGCCAGAAAATCACGAACGATGCCGATGAATGGGCCGCGATGGGATACTCAAGTAGAGCGTTGCCGAGAAAAATGACGCTCCAAACTGAAAAAATTGTGACAAACATAAACATAATAGATCACCCTCCGATTGTTGACACGTATAGCAAGTACTACACAAAAAATTATGACTGCGCGAGCGATAGAGCTTTAGGATGTAATGTCAAATGAGAGAATATCGCTCACATGTAGGCCATGTATCGTGTTTATAAAAAGCCAGCGTGCGCGATCAGTGCTTTCCAGCACATCAATGCCAGCACGTTGTGCAAGTTGTGTGAGCTGTGGAACTTGTTTGGCTTTATGGATACTGAGCATTTTTTTGTGTATGCTCGCACTATCAGGGTGGGCTGACGTGTATTTTAAAAAAGGAACTGCTGCACCCGTAAGGTTTGTCCATAGGGGGGTAAACTGCTCTGTGGACATATTGCTAAGAAATTGTTCGATACGCTCAAGCATTGTATGCCAATCTTTGCTATACAGTTGTTGCGTCTCGTCAAGAAACCACTCCTCTAATGCCTGTTGATTACGCCAGGGATGCTGGACGAGTGTAGTAAGCAGACGTTGACGTTCGTCCCATAAAATAGCAGGATTGTAAGCGGCTATTTTTAATTCTTGGCGTAGCTCTTCATCAAAGAAGATACGCTCTAAAACGCGCTCTGGAACATCGACATATTCCGCGAGTAATGCGTCGTATGTTTCTGAGATGAGGCCGTTTGGACCGCAGAGTAGTTGTAAGCGTTGAGAAAGAGCCTCGGTTTCAGCAATGGCTTGTGCTAAGGCCCAGGACCATGCAGTGCGATCAAGTTGTGTCAGGATATCTCTGGATTGGCGTTCGATTTGTTGCAGTGGAGTCGTGAGGCTACGCCAATACAGACTACGAAAGAGTTGACTAAGACCTGGATAGAGGACTGCTGAGAAAGCTAGACTACCAAAGACCAGCGGTAAGAGTATGGCACTAGTCATGCCAGTTGCTAAGAGGAGGGCGGTGACGGTAAGCGGTGCGAGTAAGAGCGAGCGGCCGAGAATGCCAGAGCGACTTGGAGCCTGTTGAAGATGATGCTGCACTGTACTGATATGTTGGATAAGAGCTTGTTGAGCCAGCAAACTGCGTTGATCGGCAAAAGCGCGCTGCTGGCTTTCCATATCAGTAAGAGCTAGTGGCGCATTAACTTCTCGTGCTTCTTTCATGAGGGCATGCAGGCTTTGCGGGACGAAACGGTAGAGTGTTGTCAATGCGGCATTACCACTGGTGAAGAAGGCATGGTGATGGCGACTTAACTCTTCTTGTAAAGCAGTGAGGTAGAGTTGCTGGCGTGTGCGTAAGACCTGTAGCAAATTGTCGTACTGTAGGGATGGGAGAGATGGCAGTGCACTGAAACGTTCGAGTTGGTCCGCAACGCCTTCCGCTTCATCAGCATGGGAGAAGTGCGTCATCAGGGTGATTTCTCGCACCGCCGGATGCGATTTCAGCTTTTCCATGACTGCCGGAACCTGCTCCGGTACAAAACC
>DAICZM010000568.1 GCA_027311145.1 Ktedonobacterales bacterium | reverse complement strand
GGTTGTATCTCTGGAGGAGAACGAACCAGCGGAAGAAGTTGACGCAATGTCAGGAGAGGACAGTACTTTTAGGGTAAGTGCTAAAAGCGGCACGTGATGACGATGGCACTCATATCATCGGGTTTGGCGCGAATGGTCGTGCTGCGTTCCTGGCGAGAGCGTGCAAGCGAAGCCTCCACGAGCGAACGGGCGACGGAGGTGCGGGGCATGTTGCGCAGAAGGTTTTCGATTTCTTCATCGGTTAGATTATCGTGGATGCCATCGGTGCAGAGCAGGATGCGGTCGCCGGGGACGATAGAGATTTCGTCAACATGGATGGTAGGAGATTGGGGACCACCGAGAGCTTGAGTGATGCCGCCGCGCAAGCGGAAGTAGCTAAACTCGGTGTCGGAGAGTTGGTCGGCGCGCATCACCTGGTCAATTTTCAGGGCGTCTTCATCGGTAAGCATCTGGTTCTCGATCAGTTTAGCCAGGAGGCCATCGTCGCTGGTCAGGCGTTTGAGTGGTTCACCTGCGCGCAGGAGGTAGATGCGGCTATCGCCGACGTGGGCATAGACCATATTATAATCGCGGGTTTGGGTCTGGCGGCTAAAGGCAATCATGGCGACGGTAGTGGCTAGATCATCAGTGCCAGCACGCAATGCGCCATCAGTACGTACTGTTTCATCGGCTGTTTGGATAAGCTGTTGCAGGATCATACACAGGTCGAGGGACTCGCTCTGCTCGGGAACGGAGTAGCGTTTGCGCCCTTTCTGGTGTTGTGCTAGGGTATCGCGCCAGCGATGATGGGTGGCCCTGGCGGCGGTGCGCGAGGCAATTTCGCCGGCTGCGCTCCCCCCGACGCCATCGAAGACAGCGGCTAAGCCGCTGTGGCGATCAAGCAGGAGGCAATCTTCGTTGCGCTCAGGGTGGCGTTCGCAGGCAATGCTGCGCTGAGAAAAAGTAAAGGGCGTCAGTTCAGGAGTGTAGGTATGCATAGGTGTATTGACCTGGTAGTTCATTTTATTTTGCGGCATCTTCGTTGAATGCTGCCTTTCAACAGGTAATGAGACAGAATAATGCATGTATGTTCTTCCTTAAAACAGCATTGGAATAAGAGCATAAAGAAAAAACAAGGCTATTTAAGATGAGTCACAGTTTTCCGTCATAGGTCGCCTCCGCAAATTGTGGTAATGCATGAAGTGTGCATATTTTCCTTATTAATTAAAGGAAACGCACCGACAGAAAGACCACGCTGCGTATGGAATAGGCTATGAGTGCAAGTATAGCAGAAAATCGGACAAAAAGAAAAGGGGGATTGGAAAAAAGGAAAAAAGATGTGCTATTGCTATGGAATAAGCCCTCCAATACGTAGAAAATTTTCAAACAGGATGCGTGAATGTTCCGTATAGGTTGGATAGAGTTGGTCGAGAGAACGTTCGAGGGTAGTATATGCATCAATACCGATGTTGTCAATGATCTCCTGTTTGAGTCCGGTGTGATGAAACCAGGTATTGAGGATGGTGGGGTCTAATTCGATGTGATATTGGAGGCCATAGGCATAGTGGCCAAAGCGAAAGGCCTGGTGGAGTGTATTTTCGTTGGCGGCGAGATGGATTGCACCTTGTGGGATGTCGAAGATGTCTTCATGCCAGTGAAAGACTTTTTGGAAACCGGGTAGGCCGGCATAGAGCGGGTCAGTTTTGCCTTCTTCGGTGAGTGGAATATCGAAGAAGCCGATCTCGGTCATCGTGTGCCGTTTGACCGTGCCACCGAGGGCGAGGGCAAGCAGTTGGCCGCCGAGGCAGATGCCGAGGTAGGGGAGATCGTGTGTAACGGCTGAGGCGATCAGGCGTTTTTCTTCAATGAAATAGGGATAGCGGGCGTCATCATTGGCATGTTGAGAGCCGCCCAAGACGATGAGAGCGTCATACGTGAGGGGGTCTGGGAGTGCTTCTGTTTCGACATCGACGATATGATAGGCGATCTCGTGTTTTTGGAGAAAGGTTGCCAGTAAACCTAAAGGGGCATCCCAAATATGTTGGAAGACAAGTACCTGTTTTGTCATAAAAACTCCTTGTAACGGCATGACACCCCTTAGGGATGTCATGCTTTATTTTCGCTTTATGCTGTGATTACTGGATGGGGCGACCATCGCAGGAGATTTCGACTGTCCAACTCGTGCCGGCTTCCAGCGTGAGGGGCCAGAGGAAGGTAAAGCAACTGCCTTGATGGTTGCGCTCGAAGCCGGCTTCGGAGCCGGTGACGGTTTCGATAGAGAAACGCCAGAGTGTGGCAGCTTTGCTCAAAGAGAAGTTCAGTTCTTGTTGAAGCCAGCTATTGCCAATCGCGAATTGTGTGACGTTCGCGGTCTCGCCGTTGCTATCGAAGAGTGCATGCTCGGGGGAGTGGTCGGCAATGTGGTAGTAGGCCTGGTCGTTGCCGCCGCCGCCGAGGAGGTGCATGTTCCACTCAATGGCGAACTGTGTCTGGATGCGTGTTTGGCTTTTATTGACGAGAGAGTAGTGTACGATCAGCTGTTCTTGTCCGAAAGGTAGGAAGAGCTGTTTGGTCAGGAGGAGTGGGAGTGGTCCCAAAGCCCCATGGCGTCGTATCAGGCCTTCGCGCGCGAGGGTTGCGGTCAACCCTGAGGTATTCTGCTCGACGTGGGTCTGATAGGGTTGTTCAACGAAGTTTCCCTGTTCCTCATAGCGCAACTGTGCGAATTCGGTCAATGTGAGGCCAGCGGGTAGGAAGTGGTCAATGAGACAGGCGCGGCGATAGCGGTCGAGAATGAGATAGTGGTCGAGGTCAGGTTCTTTTGTGCGCACGGTGGTATGTGGGGAGGCAGGTTCGC
>DAICZM010000567.1 GCA_027311145.1 Ktedonobacterales bacterium | reverse complement strand
CCTGCGTCCACAGTTCTTGGAAGCTGGCGGGGGCTCGTCGCTCTAACTGTTTCAGGATGGTTTGTTGCACTTCTGGACTGCTATGGCAAAAACTACCACCAGCCTCATCATTGAGATCATGTAACATTGTGCGCAGGTGTTTTTCTTTCAACTCCAGTGTTGTTTTACTCGCGGTGTCGGGGACAAGGCAACGTAAGAGTTCATCGAGTAGGTGGAAACTAGACGGGGGAGGGAACTCTTCGTCAGAAGGGATGAGCAGATCAAGAATTAGATTCAGTTGGACACGTTCTTCGTGGCTGAGTGTGATGATCTGTTTCCGATACCGACGTGCGTGTAAAACCCTTTCGCTCATGAAAGCTCCTTTAGAGATAAGGGGGTGGCAGATCGCGTGTACACTGCTTACATAAAACCCTAGTGGTGCTTGCGTAAGGCAAAGTAGTACCGTAAACGATTCAGAGCCTTTTAGAAACACTATTATTATGATAAATGGTACAGGCTGATCTGTCAACAAGCGTGCAAAAAAAATCAACACATGTGTAGAGTTGAGCTGTAAGACTTGTGAATAGTGCGTCATCCTTCCAAGATGGCTGGGCGAGCGATGTGGTGACCATCGATGGTGATGTCCCAGGTGGGCCAGGCGACAACCTCTGTGATGATTTCTGGGCCGTTGTGGGTAAGGAGAATTGTATCCTCGGATTTGACGCCGCGTATTGAAGGATTCCATGCAAATGCTTGATTTGGTTCTATGAGAATGTTGCTGCCTGCAAAAGCGATGATCTCACGCGGCATATAGGCCAGGCTTCCGCCTTGATGATGCTCATTAATTGCTTCTGGATAGCCGGTGTCTTGATATGCTTGTTTTGCCAGTGAAAACATCTCGCCCATGGTGCGTCCGGCCTGTGTGCCGTGAATAAGATGAGCATCAATATGAGCAACAGCTTCTGCTTTTGCGCGCAATTCGCTGGGGAGTGGGCCAAAATGAACAAGTCGGGTGATTGCAGGGATCAGCCCTTCAAGGCGCAGGCAAAGGACCGCCATCACATATTGTCGAATGGTTTTATTGGTGGGTAAGGGATGGCGATACTGGTAGATACGCTCATCACTGGCAACAAGATTGACCACGGCATGACCGCCGTGCCGACGGCTGGCGGCAGCCAGTCGTGCCGCTACCTCATATTCAGTGAGTCCTGGGCGTAACGAACGGACAACTTCACCCATAATTTCAGCGAGAACTCTACTGACGCGGCGTAAACGGGCAACTTCTGAGGGCAGAAGGACTGAGCGCAGATGTCGCAGGTCTTCACCGATGTCTGTATAGAGTCCTGGATGGTCTTCACCGATATGCTTTCCGGTGACAAAAGAGCGCATAAATGTGCCTTTTGCATACCAGGGTTCGATAACCAGTTCAAAGCCGAGTTGTTCCAGGCCCTCTTCTTGTCGTAAACGGGGTGCTTCAACGCCATCGGTGAGAATATAGGCACGATCTGCTGAGATCAAGATGGCTGAAGCGGCGATGTCGGTTCCCTCACCAACGTGCAGTGCGGCCCCAGCCGTGATCCAGGCTGTATTGGGAAGGAGATTGAGCCTGACAGCATCCAGGTGATGCGTTGCCATGTGCATGCGCAGGCGAGCAAGTTTTGTGGCAACTTCGTGGGAGCGTTCGTTGAGTGTGGATGGATCAACAGACATAGGGATATCTCCTTTGTTAAAAGACGATGGTTTTGTTGCCGAAAGTGAGGATGCGGGCCTCCGTATGGATACGTACAGCATCTGCGAGAACGAGGCGTTCTACATCACGCCCTTTGCGTATCAGGTCTTCTACGCTATCGCGATGATTGCAGTGAATGACATTTTGGGCGATAATGGGGCCTTCGTCCAGGTTTGCGGTCACATAATGGGCGGTTGCGCCAATCAGCTTGACGCCGCGATCAAAAGCCCGTTCGTAGGGATTGGCTCCTACAAAGGCGGGCAAAAAGCTGTGGTGAATGTTAATGATCTGATTTGTGTAGGCATTGACAACAAAAGGTTCCAAAATCTGCATATAACGGGCTAAAATAAGAAAATCGACCTGGCCGGCAAGGAAATCCAGGATGTGACGCTGATCGATGGCGCGTGTCTCTTTGCCGATTGGAAAATGCTGATAGGGAAGACCATACATGGCGGCCTGTGCTTCAAGCGTTGGATGATTGCTGATAATGCATGCGATATCCATTTTTAATTCATCGCTTTTCCAACGCCAGAGGAGATCAGTCAGACAATGATCGAGTTTTGAAACGAAAATAGCGACACGTTTGCGCTGCCGTGAATAGTGAACGCTCCACTGCATGCGAAATTGTGTGGCAATCGGCTGGAAAGTGGTGAAGAGGGCTGATTGTGTCAGAGCGAAGCCCTCTTCAGAAAAACTGATGCGCATGAAGAAGATGCCCGCGTGATGGTTTGTGGTATGCTGGTCAGACTCAACAATATTGCCGTGATGCTCAAAGATAAAACGAGAGACTGTTGCGACAATGCCTGGTTGGTCGGGACAAGAGATAAGTAGGGTAATTGTTGGATGATTGCGTTGTATAGACACAAAAAAACTAGCCACCTTTTCTACGTAATCTCATTTTTGCGACGGTTCTGTATGGTAGCTCTGTCTGTTAGTAGAGCTGGTCCACTGTTTATCAGGGATAGTTACTAGTATGGTTCTCTCTTCTCTGTATGTCAATAGCGAGAATGTTTGCAAGGATGGGAACTGCGGTTGATATGTGATGGCGATATAGTGGATAATGCGTATACAACTTGATGGATGTGCCAAAAGTAGAACGAAACTGCACTGGAGCGTGAGGCAGAAAGGTTGTATGTTATGG
>DAICZM010000566.1 GCA_027311145.1 Ktedonobacterales bacterium | reverse complement strand
ATGTTAGTGTTATAATAGCAGCGTCATAGCTTGCTGGTACACGGTGGTCCACAGGGGGGCCTACTGCTTATGTCCTTGTCTCTAGTTCTGCAATCCGAAAATCTGTATACGCAGATGACAATTCTCATTGGAAGCGCAATTCGGTTACTTCATGGCGAATGGGGCGTGTTTGTTGTTTCAAACGAGGCGTTTGACCCGCAGAGCAGTACTGAATATATCCCCTATCGACTTGATGAGGCAACGCTTCCGTTGTTTGTTGCGCAGATGCAACTGGGTCTCCAACCTAATTTTCAGCAACCGCTACTCGTAGAGCCAGTGCCGAGTGCGCAACTGACGCACCTGCATCTCGGCTTGGAGCTTGAAGGAACAAATGTATATGGCAAGCATGAGGAACAAGACGAGCAGGCGAGCAAGGTACAAACGTATGAGCGGTGCGCACTGTATATCTACGATCAGGCAGGCCCACTCGGCATCTTGTATATTGTGCGGCCGGCTGCCATGCGTTCATGTTTTGAGCATGGTGGCACAGACGCTTTAAGTGGTACGTTGTTTCTCTGGATTGCACAACAGGCCGCCAGTATGCGTTTCGCGCTAAAAGCCCAAGCCCTAGTCAAAGAACAGGGACGCCTGGCGGCGATTTTTCAATCAAGCGCGGAGGGCATTCTCACCGTCGATCACGCCTTGCGTATCATCGACTTTAACCCTGCAATGGAGCGGTTAACGGGCTGGCGCGAAAGCGAAGTCCTGGGACGTTTCTACTTCGACGTGCTACGTCCTAAAGACCGTCAAGGCAACGATCTCGGTTTGGAGAACTCGCCTATCCTTCAGGTATTCGCCGGGCGTGAGGTCGTCAATCGTGAAATGATGGTTGCGGCCCGCGATGGGCAGCGTTTTGATGTCGCGGTCACCGCTTCTTGTGTGCGCTCGGTACGTGGCGAGCCAATGAATGGCATCTTGACTGTGCGCGATATTACCCGTGAGCGGCAGCAAGAGGAACAGCGTTCAACCTTTATCTCGGTTGTCTCGCACGAGTTACAAACACCCATTGCGATCATCAAGGGCTATGCCTCAACGTTGGCCCGCACGGACGCGCATTTTAATGAGCAGGCATTGCGCACGCGCTTGCTTGCGATTGAAGAAGAGGCAGACCGTCTGAATAAACTAGTAGGCAACTTGCTCTACGCTTCACGCATTCAGGCAGGCGGCCTGCATATGGAGATTGCGCCGCTGGACCTGACAACATTGATCGAAGTGGTGGTGCGTCGCTTGCGTGCGAAGAGTCCCGACGCCGTTATTACGACATTGCTACCGCCGTATCTGCCGATGGTGATAGCGGATCGAGATCGCATTGAAGAGGTATTGCAAAATCTCCTTGACAATGCAATCAAATATTCGCCACGTAAGCGCGAGATCACCATCACCGCTAGGGCGACCGGTGAAGAGGTGGTGATCAGCGTCAGAGACGCGGGCATGGGTATCGCACTGCGCGAACAAGAACAGATTTTTGAGCGTTTTCATCGCGTTGGCAATCCAATGAAACAGACAACGCCGGGAGCGGGCCTGGGCCTCTACATCTGCCGCGCCATCTTAGAGGCACACGGAGGCCGTATCTGGGTTGAGAGTACGCTACATCAGGGTTCAACCTTTGCGTTTAGTTTACCGCGTGAGGAGAAAGCACAGTTACCAATGGTGGTGTTTTGATGGAAAAGGATACACTTGACAGCTTCGATTTCGATCCACGAGATATAACGATCCTGGTTGTGGATGATGAACCGCATATGCGCGACCTGATTCGGATGAACCTGGAAATAGAACGCTATCAGGTGATTGAGGCGAATAACGGTCTAGAAGCATTAGAACAGTTGCGTTCGCATTTGCCAGACCTGGTCATATTGGATGTGATGATGCCTGAAATGGATGGTTTTGAAACACTGCGAGCCATCCGTGAGGTTTCTACCGTTCCTGTTATCATGCTTACTGTGCGCCAGAGCGAACCAGACCGCATTCGTGGCCTGGACCTGGGGGCTGATGACTACCTGGCAAAACCTTTTAGTCCACGTGAGCTGCTCTCGCGTATTCGTGCCCTGTTACGGCGTGCTTTTATGCCCTCCCCTTCGCGCAAAACCGAAATTGTGGTAGACCCCGAACTCAAAATTGACTTTGCACGCCACGAGGTGATCGTGCGCGGCCAAAAAGTCGAATTGCGCCCCACCGAATATCGTCTGCTCTATCACCTTGTCAGTCATGCGGGCCGTTTATTGACTCATGAGACGCTCCTCTCAAAGGTTTGGGGCCACGAATATCGCGATGAGGCCCATTATCTACGCTTGTATATTACCTATTTGCGACAAAAACTAGAAAAAGACCCTGCTCACCCGAAATATATTCTGACCGAGCGCGGCGTAGGCTATCGTTTTAAAGCACTGGATAAGTAATGATGTATAACAGCACGTCTACGCCACAGCGTGGAAAGCGACCACTCCGAGCGTGTGTAGTGGTCCATCAGGCCGCTATTGCGAGGAAAACCATGCATCTTCGTCGGCCCATTAGGAGCTTCTCTGTATGGTTGGCCCTGGTGACGTTGCTGTGTTCATCCTGTTCGCTGGGAGGGACGCAAACTCCTACCGCTTCACCGACTAGCACGCAGTCTCTCTCTGTCGATGGTCCGCTCCACGCATTGGCTCCAGAGAATCTGGCCTCTCTGCTTCAGACCGAGCAATTGCTCCTACTGACCCCACATCCATTACGCGACCTTTATAGCCTGGCTCAACGCCTCAAACTGCACACGGCTACTCCTATCCCACATATTGGACGCACGCAGCCATTGCAAGAGTCATTGGGCCAAGAGGATATGT
>DAICZM010000565.1 GCA_027311145.1 Ktedonobacterales bacterium | reverse complement strand
CTGCTGTAGGTGCGACTGGTCAGATCGCCCCAGGTGTTGTAGCTACCGTTCCATTGGGGTGTGTTGCTGCTGCACGTGCTGCCAGGCGCTGCCACTGCCGTCATTTGGTGCGGTTGGCCGCTGTTACAGTAGAGATATTGATGGGTACCGGAGCCGTTGAGCGGTCCCTGCCACAGTTGCCCCAGGTGCGTGTAGACATACTTGCTCGCATAGGTGGCCCCACTGATCGTGTTGCCCAGCGTGCCTGTCCCACACGTCCCGCTGCCAGCCACCGGTTGCGTGCCGCTGTTGCCCGCCCACACCAGGCGGTTCTGCTCGTCGTAGCAGAAATTTTGTGTCTCGCTGCCGCCAGAGCCGCTCTTGTTCGGCACTGCCGCTTGCGTGACGGTTGAGGTGAGTACGTTGCCTGCCGGATCATAGCCCACGCTTTGCGCGAAGATCGTGCCGCTCGTCCCACTGCCACTCTGCCAATTCGCGCTCAGGCTCGTTGGACGCAGGTCGCCGTCATAGCCCAGCGTCTCGCTGGCAATCGTACTGCTCGTGCCACTGCTGCCGTAGAAAGTCAGCGCGTTGGGCAGGGCTTGCGCGTTGTAGGCCAGAGCTACCAGCGTCGCCGCCCCCGTGCTGTTATTGCTCAGGCCGTTTAACACGCCCGTCGTGCTGTCATACGCCTGGCTAAAGGTGTAGCTGGTCGTGCCCCCGACACTCGTGGTCGTCGTCGTCGGCTGGTTGGCATCGTTATAGGCATAGCTGACCTGGTCCGTCGGCAGAGTGGGCATCGTCAGACTGCCGCCTACGATCGCCTCTTGCTGCTGCGCAGTAATCAGTCGCCCGCGCAGGTCATACTGGAACTGCTGCGTCACCACGCCCTGGCTGTTGTCAGGACTGGGGAAGTAGTTGGTCGCCACGCTTTGCGTCAGGCGGCCAATCGGGAAATCGGTGCTGCCTTGTGTCCCGAGCTTGGTCACATCATACGTGTTCTGCACAAAGGGATGGCTCCCACCAGTACAGCTACCCGCGCTTGAGAGCGTGGTAGTGGCATCGTTGATACAGCCGACGCGCCCGAGCAGATCGTCGTTATAGCCAATCGTGCGTCCGCCGGAGACATCATTGATCACATTGCCATTGGCATCGTAGGTGTAGGTATGCGTGCCGCGCTCAGGATCGGCGAGACTGCTCATGCGCCCCAGGTCGTCATAGCTGGCGGTCGTCGTGACGCTGGTCACGCTCTGTCCGCTCTGGGGAGCCAGATCGGTCACTTGCACCGAGGTTGGCTCGCCCAGCGCATTATATTGCAGGCTTTTCAACTCATTGGGGGTAAAGCCGCCATTATAGACACCACTGAAGAATTGCACGTAGCGCACCCGTCCGAGCATGTCCGTGTAGGTTTCGCTGACGTGATCGTTGGCATCGACACTCGTGGTGCCAAGATACACGTTACTATCGCCACTGACCGTATCATGATTGTAGAGTGCGCAGGTCGTCGCCGTTGCCCCTAAACCGAGCGAGGGGCACAAAACGCCTGCCGATTGGTTGGCGTTGAACAGGGCGTCGTCGACTGCCAGCACACGACCCAGGCTGTCGTAGAACGTACGACTGATAGCAGTCGCATACTGCGAGTTTGAGCTACGGGGCTTCTTAGGACGGAAGCAATGACCATCTCTTCAGTATTTCAGGTGGCTTTTCTTCCTCAGGCCAGATGACGATCTGATAGTGGTCTTGTCCTTCAAGGCCATTCTCACTCACGCTTCCCAATGCTCCAGAGAAGACACGCACACGATAACTTCCGGGAGGAACGAGAATGCGTTACGCATGAGGAAAATAATCAGAATTTCCAGCAATAACAATATGACCAGAAAAAACGGCTAAGCTAGCTTCTGTCACATGATCCCAATGGGTGAAATCATCTGCAAGTCGAATGTTAGTGACATGAACAACCACTGGAACTCGTGTATTGCGTGCGGTACCAATGCCAATGCGTCCAGGAGCGACAGCGATCATCTGTTGCACTAAAAGCTCTCCCCAATCATCAGGTTGATCTCCCTCTTCTTCATACTCATCACACAAATAGATTTGGTAGTAGTCCGCCAACAAGTGAAGTGTATAAGAAGCCGTGTGAATTTTTATTAAATCGTCCATCAAAGTACTCATTCTTATATATGATATGCCCTGCTCTATATGCACTAAAGCCACTCTACATAAACAGCAAACTATCGCAATCCCATCTTAGTAGAGTACGCGATCTCATCAATACCGTCTTTGGGCAGTTCACTTATCGCTGTCATTTCAAGTGTATGTGGGCATGAGGTCTGTGGAGTTTGCGTAATCGCTTGCTAAGTGTCATCTTGATGCATACACTCTGCTTTTGGTTCAATCAACACTATGAAGCTCCTTGTCTTCAATTTGATCAGTTAGTTGCCTGAGAAAGTTGCATATCGCGTTAGTTAAAACATCTTGTAATATGGTTTCTAATTTCTTGTATAGCTTTTTGCATATGTTGCTTGTCAGGTTTAGAGTAATGAGTTTGAAAATCCTCAAACAAAGTCTGCGCACTAATCAATGCACCTGCTGCGAGCTTGGAAATTTGGTCCTTATTTTTCCATGCTTGCTCCAATGTTTCTAAAGCAAAAAGAAAATCGGCTAACATACCTTCACTAGTTCCAATAGCGTTTTGTATCGCCACTGCAAAAGACAAACCAATCACATGTTGGCTAACAATTGTAATTGCTTGCTCTTCGGTCATCTGAGGAGTAGAAAAAATTTTCTCAATCCAAAAGCCGATTTTCTCTATTATTTCAACAATGTCTTCTTTTTTTTGAGGATATAGAGTAAGACATTTTTCTAGTCTAGGAAGAACGTCTAACA
>DAICZM010000564.1 GCA_027311145.1 Ktedonobacterales bacterium | reverse complement strand
TTTCGGCTCTATACCCTTCATTTTGTTGTCGATATTGCTAGCGATATCAACATGGATAGTGCGATAGTCGCGCGGGAGTACTACCACGTAGATGCGAAACTGAGTGAAGATGTTTGCAACATCTTGACGAGCAGCCTGCGCGCTCTGCTCGGCATCCAGTGTTGTCTTGAGGCTATTCAAACCAGTCTCATTCGTACTGATATCGGATTGCAGCACACTGGCCTGATCGCTCGTAATAGCACCCTTTTCGAGTCGCTCATTCACTCGATTGCTCAACGTAGTGAGTACCTGAAGACGTTCGGCAATCAACTGATTGCCTACAGTGATAACACACTGCACATCATTTTTACCGCATGTCGTGTTGCTCTGTGCTGATGCCGCAAAGGTGGTTGCTGGCAACATCACCCCAAACACGGCAATACTGATCATCATGGGAAGAGCGAAGCGGCGGCATAGCTTTATCATCGTCTGTTTCATATCTTAGCTCCTTAAAGATTGCTTTATCGGGCGGAATAGTCTTATAGCGTTCTGTAGTATCATGGTATGGATTGCTGATTATAAGCAGTCTTGCGATGAGAGAACCTACATTACGGAACTTGCGTATTATCCTGAGCAGCGGCGTTCTCACTATTGCGCGTATCATTGCGAGCAGAGTCAAGTGACTGCAACATTTGCTGCACTTGCTGATCCATTTGCTGCACCTGCGCAGCATTGCCACTTGTTTGATTGCTACCTATGCTCCCGCTCTGCGATGAAGTTGGCTGGCTCTGTTGTGTGCCCGTATAGAGGCTATTTGCACCAGTTGCAGAAGGGACCGTACCACAAGCTGACAGAGCCAGCACAACGGTGAGTAAGGTAAATGCGCACATCCAGATGGCATACTGACGTAACAGAAGGATTCGTTTCATGAGTTATGCTCCCTAGTTTCTCGTTATGAACCACACAATGTGGTTTCTGCATTTAGAATAGGGGATATACCGGAGTCGATGTGTGTTCGTTTCCCCTACAACAATGATTGTACAGGAACAGACTCAAGGAATTCTCAAGGCAATATCAATCTTTACTCAGTATTCTAGAGCTTTGACTGTGCTATAGCTCATAAAGCAATGATGGAGCCGCTAACAGACATTCAGCATTGCTATCGGTTATACTGAAAACATCAAGTCAGGGATGCTTTAGTTATACGAGTTGATAGAGGTGACGCGATGCCAACACTCCGTTGTCCAGTCTGTAAAAAAGCCATTGAGCCTTCTGATAGATTTTGTAGTGCCTGTGGTACAAAGATTTCTGCGCCAGGAGCAGAGGCAAAACCCGAACAGAGACGTGAGCCAGCAAAAGTTGCTCAAACAGCAGCATCGCTTCCCGCCAGCCCGTCTATTTCACCGACATCTAAAGCCAACGAAGCCAGTACATGGCATACCTATAAAAATGCATGGTACGGCTTTGTCATAGAGAAACCGACTAGCTGGCAAGTGCGTATGATGAATGATACGGTCGTCGTCAGCCCTGATGCCGACGATATTATCGGGGTCAGTATGCGCCTATTGCCGTTAAAAGAGGCGTTTTCGGCAGAAAGAGTGGCTCGTTCGCTTGTTGGTGCGCTCTCAAAAGTGATTTCCTCATTGAAAGCATGGCGAGTGTCAGCGGAGGCAGGTCAGCCGGAGGACAAAAATCTGCTGGTGATGCGGATCGAGGGTGTCTATAAGACTGTAGCAATCATTGGTGTACTCACGATACAGGTCTATGAGCAAGTGGCCCTGATTAGCGGATTTCAAGCACCAGCGAAACAGAGTAAACAATTTTCCCCCACGATGCAGCGTATTCTTGCATCCCTGAAATTTATCGACCCAATGCAACGCAAGCACTACGTTGATAGTAGCGAGGGTGCATATTCCGGCTACGTACCCGCCGACTGGACAGTCAAGGCACAATTGCGGCGCACGCAAACCCAGGAAGCTTTTCCCTTACCCGATTTTCAGGCCAGCGATCCGAGCGGAACCAGTTTCCTGCGGATTCCACCTTCTCTTGAACAGTATACAGAGATGCCTATGATGGGCAACATGTTCTCGCCTGTGCGCTTCGCGCCTTGTGTGCCCGCGACAGAATACCTCAAGCGCGTCCTGCTGCCACGTCTCAGCAAACAATACGCCAACATGCACGTAGAAAATATTCAGCCACAGCCAGGGTTGGCTCAAATCGCCATGCAGAAGGCCGCACAGAGCGGTGGACCCGACCTGGGCTTCTCGTGCGAGGTCGCTTCAGCAGAATACACCTTCGAGCAGCAAGGAGCGCGCTACCGTGAGCAAGTTTTTGTACAAATTGATCGAGTACGCTCCGTAGCAAGTTGGATGGCAAAGATCACGTGTATATGCCATGCTCCAGTAGAACGCTTTGAAGAGATGGGAGCCATTTTTTTGGGTATCGTGGAAGCCTTGCAGCCTAACCCGCAGTGGGAACGCGGCGAGCTGCAACGGGCCAACCAACAACTTGGACAAGCCTATGGACGCTACAAGCAAGCCAACGAGGATTACGCGAAGGGCATGCTCGATTTACAGGCCGAACAGATACAGCTTGGCCGAAAGATGGCCGATGGTGCCAAACGGCGTGGAGAAGAATTCTTGCGCGTACAGCAAGACTACGTTGCACCATTGATTCGCGGCAACGAGATTGTCGTGAATCCCGCTAATGGAGACCGTTACGAAGTGCCGCTTGGTTTTGGAGCCTACTGGGCAAGCCCAGCAGGGCAGGTCTATGCAGGCCGTGCAGGAGATGGTGCCCCGCGCGTTGGTCTCGACCGTTTGGAACCCATCTAAGCAGATCGTATCACAATTGTCCAACTAGACGAATGGGACGCGCCATGTTTTGAGCCACTGGCGC
>DAICZM010000563.1 GCA_027311145.1 Ktedonobacterales bacterium | reverse complement strand
CATTTCGGCATAAGTAAAGAAAAGATCAGGGATGTTCTATAAGAAAGTAGGTCAAGAGGATGGATACTAATATCACGACTTCAGAGGCACAACTACCTTCCTCTGAGAAATCTGCAACTGTCCAGTGGGCGGGTATTGCTCTCTATATCATAATCGCCTTTGCCCTCAGTTGGGCACTCTGGCTCGGCCTCGGTGCGCTCGGTGTCCCATTTACGATCAGGGCTGCGATTGGCATGTTTGGTCCCGCCCTCGCAGCTGTCATCGTGCGCTTGCTGCGGCACGAAGGTTTTGCCGATGCTGGTTTGCGCCTGGGAGCGCGTGGACAGCGCGGCACGTGGCGCATTTATCTGGCGGCCTATCTAGCACCTCCATTGTTGATTGCGGCAAGTATTGGGCTGGTCCTGCTTGTCGGCTATCAGCACTGGGCACTGAGCGCAAACATGCATGCATTGCTTAATGCGAGCCTCAAAACTATTCCGGCTGGCTATACTGCCGATCAGCTTGTACTCATTTCGCTGCTCTCGCAAACGGCGCTGGCCTTCACGTTCGATATTCCTTTTAATATGATCTTCACTTTTGGCGAAGAGTTTGGCTGGCGTGGCTATCTTTTGCCCAGATTGGCCCCGCTTGGAGGCATTCCTGCAGCCATTATCACGGGCGTGGTCTGGGGCCTCTGGCACGCTCCGTTGATTGTCCTGAACGGCTATAACTATCCAGGGCATCCCTGGCTGGGTGTATTGATGATGGTTGTGTTTACCACTGCTTTAAGCTGTGTGTTTGCCTGGTTGCGCTTCCGTTCGAGCAGTGTCTGGCCTTCCACGCTCGCTCACGCTGCTTTCAATGCACAGGCGGGCTTTGGCGCGTTGGCTCTCTCGCATGCTGACTCTTTACTCTCTGCTCCCATCGGATTAATTGGCCTGCTTCCGATGATCGCCTTTGTCGTCTGGCTGGCTCTTACGGGACGCCTCTCGGCTCAACCTGTACAGGTTATTGCCGGCGCGCAGAAGTCGTAAAGGATGAAGGGAAACAGATATGTACGCGATTGAAACACAAGCCCTTACGCGCATCTTTGGCACGCGCACGGCTGTTGAGCAACTGACGCTGAATATTCCAGAAAAGAGCGTGTTCGGTTTTCTGGGACCGAACGGTGCTGGCAAGACTACTACTGTACGTATGTTGAGTGCGCTAATTGCGCCAACAAGCGGAGGGGCGCGTGTCGCGGGCTATACGTTGGGACGCGATGATACGCAGATTCGCCAAAATGTCGGTATTCTGACTGAAACGCCCGGTCTCTATGATCGGCTGAGCGCGTTAGAGAACTTAACGTTCTTTGCACAATTGTATGGTCTATCACCGCAAAAAGCCGCGCAACAGGCGGAACGCTACTTGCGCACGCTGGCACTGTGGGAGCGGCGCGATGAGCGTGTCGGCGGTTTCTCAAAAGGCATGCGCCAGAAACTAGCGATTGCGCGCGCGTTGCTCCACGAGCCGAAAATCATTTTTCTCGACGAGCCGACATCAGGTCTGGACCCGGAAGCTGCGCGTACCGTGCGCGATTTTATCAAAGCGTTGCGCTCCGAAGGGCGGACCATTTTTCTGACAACGCATAATCTACCCGAAGCAGATGAACTGTGTGATCTGATTGGTGTGTTTCGCACCCATCTCGTGCGTGTTGATACGCCAGATAACCTGCGCAATGGACTCTTTGGGCGTGGCACACAGGTGCGCGTTGTCGGAGAGGCCGAGGCCTGGCTGGAAACGCTCAAAGCTCTTGCCTTTGTGCGCGATGTCACGGCGCACAGCGATATGCTGTCTATTGTGATAGATGAGCCAGACGAGCAGAATCCCACCGTCGTGCGTGTTCTCGTGCAGGCTGGGGCGCAGATACGCTCTGTTGAGCCAATTGTGCATTCCCTGGAAGACGTATACATGGAGTTGGTTGAAGAGCAGAGGCCAGGTACAGCGGTTCCTGTTGGCAATGCATAGGTGAATGGGAGTAATGAAGATGAATATTATCCGCATGATTCTACACAAAGAATGGGTAGAGATCAGGCAACAGCGTGGTTTGATGCTGAGCATTATTCTACCGACAATTCTGTTTGCCTTGTTGCCCGCTGTGCTGATGTATGTAGCACGCCTGGGAGGGCAGGTCAATTTGGGCAATGTGACACCCTCTGATTTGAGCAAAATTATCGGTATTGCCGGTTTAACACAAGCTGAGGTGCTTCAAGCGATGATTGGCAAACAGTTTTCTGTTCTCTATCTGCTCTTGCCGATCATACTGCCAAGCGTAATTGCCGCTTATAGTATCGTGGGTGAGAAAACGAGTCACACCTTGGAGCCACTGCTGGCAACGCCTGTTCATGTCTGGGAATTGCTGGTAGGCAAGAGCCTGATCGCATTATTACCGTCGCTGATAGCAACCTGGCTGTGTGGTGCTGTTTTTATTATCACGACGGCTTTCTTTGCCTTGAGTAGACAAGTGTTTTGGGCGGTTGTCAGTCCCGCCTGGTTGGTCGTTTTGTTGCTCTGGACACCGCTGTTGGCTCTAATTGCGATTGCAGTGATGGTTGCCATCTCGTCGCGTGTCAACGATCCACGCACGGCTCAGCAGGTCTCGGCGTGGGCTGTTATTCCTTTTCTGGCTCTCTTCTATGGGCAATTGTTTGGGCTGATCGTGCTTGGCATAACCTTTGCCTTGCTTGTGTCCCTGGTGCTAGTCTTACTCGTGGTGCTGACATTTTGGATAGCGACGCGTCTCTTTCAACGCGAAGTGATTCTCACGACCTGGAAATAGCAGGGCATGATTATACGCAGAGGTGATCCACGCGGTTGCCCCTGCAACATTTGTTGCAGGGGCGAGAA
Organism: Ktedonobacterales bacterium; assembly: GCA_027311145.1. Taxonomy (GTDB): domain Bacteria; phylum Chloroflexota; class Ktedonobacteria; order Ktedonobacterales; family Ktedonobacteraceae; genus DTNP01. Next base: position 19 of record DAICZM010000563.1, on the reverse strand, counting down.
GAACGTATACTAGAGAAGG
>DAICZM010000562.1 GCA_027311145.1 Ktedonobacterales bacterium | reverse complement strand
CACCATCTCAATGGGTCATCGTGCGCAACGCACAAGAACCGATTGTAATCAATCTGGAACCATTCAATGCTCAACAGGCAGCCGACACAGACGCGACGCACCATTTTTAAGCGTGTGTTTCCTCTGCCTGTCATACACATACACTAAAACTTGTTGATGAGGAGAGATTTGTGTCTCACCGCTTTCATATGACGATGTTTTTGCTTTTTTGCATGCTTTTACTGCTCCTTGGGGCCTGTAATACCACAACGACGACAACACAGGCAGGTCAGCAGCAAACGCCGACAGCAGTGCCGACCGCTGTGGCACAGAATAATACAGTCATCACACCGCTGCATCCCTCGACCACGTTACCCGTTCCACCCACACAAATCGCCTGCCCACCAACCGATGGCGCACGCGCTATGATTACCGCTCCACTCGCCCTTGGTTCACACGATACTGTCGTCTATACGCTCGATACTGGTTCATATGACAAACCGAACGCGGGCGAACTTTTGCGCTATGACACAGTGACAGGCCAGAGTTCGCTCATCGTCAAGGTTGCCAACGCGCATATTTATGGGCCACAAGTCTCAACCGATGGGCAATGGGTGCTTTTTACTGTCATCACAGGTGTCTTGAACCGCACAACAGCACTACAAATGGTACGTCTGGACGGACAGGGGCGACAAACGCTCTATTGCGCTGCCGGCTATGCCATTCAACAACTGCTCTGGTCCACGACCGAACGCTATATCGCGTTCTATAACATCATCAACAATCAGGGAAGCGTCTCTGTGTTGGATACCACGACAGGATTTGTCCAGACAGCGTTAACCATGCCAGCCAATGCGGGCCTTGTGTTGCGTTCCTGGCTCGACGCAAGTCATCTTGCACTCAGCGATGCAGCCACCGATACGATCTACGGCCACATTTTCGTGCTAGATGTCACGCGCAGTCACCAGCAATACGCAAATATGCAGATTGTGCTTCAGCAAGAATATGGTGATTTTGATAGTAGCACAGATGGCACACGCCTTTTTGTCAGTTTTGGCGGTTGCCCGCAAGGTGTCTGCACTGGCCCAAGCAGTATTAAAACACAGCAGGTCAGCGGTGGGCCACAACATACAATTTATAATAGCAACCTCTACGATGTAGTACAGGTGCGCGTCTTAGATCAAAAAAGCCTGCTTTTTATCATCGGAAACACGTCTTCTGGCAACGCGAGCGATGACCTGAGTAAAAACGGCCTCTGGCGCATCAACAACGATGGCACAGGTTTGCAACAACTTGCTTCAGTGACAGCTTTGCAGTTTGATTACTTTAACTACCACACACAAGCCAGCGATGCCAATGTTTCACGGGATGATACCCTCTACGCACTACAAATCAATGGTTTCAACAACTCCGTGCAGGTCGACACGCTCGTCATTGGCTCGCTCAATGGCAGCACACCTCCCTTGAGTGTCAAATTGATCGCAACCGCCAATGGGACCGATGGCACACAATTAGCAATAGCAGGTTGGACCACAACGTGACAGAAAACATCCGATCCAACGTTCTAAAGAGATAAGAACATTGTATTGGGAATGATAGAGGAAAACTATGCGGCCTGAAAATATCATTGGTCACTTACTGGGTCATTATCGTATCATCCGCTCGTTGGGCTATGGTGGTTCTGCGCTCGTTTTTCTGGCACTAGATATCAACCTGCAACGCGAAGTTGCCGTGAAGGTTTTTCAGCCCAGCGAAGGCGATACACAGGAATTTTTGCGCCGTTTTGCGCGTGAGGCACGAGTGCTGGCCCAGCTCGACCATCCCAATATTCTTCCCATCTATGATTATGGCGAACAAAACGGCATTGCTTATCTGGTTGTCCCTTTAATGGCAGGCGGCTCACTGAAAGATTATCTCAGCCGTCAAAAAATCGTGCCCCCTACCGAGGCCGTGTACCTGATCGGGCAGGTACTCAGTGCGCTCCAATATGCGCACGAGCGAGGCTTGATCCATCGCGATATCAAACCCGGCAATATGCTCTTTAAGGTTGATGGGACGCTTGTTCTCGCCGATTTTGGCTTGGTAAAAATTGCAAATGCCGATAGTCCTGCCTTTCAGCCCGGTGATGCAGCCACATTGACGCATACCATCGCTGGTACACCTGACTATATGGCTCCAGAGCAGGCGCTGGGCAAAGTCGTGCCTGCGAGCGACATTTATAGTACGGGCATTGTCCTCTACGAAATGCTGACAGGGCAACGCCCTTTCAGTGGGGATAGCTATGTCAGCACCTTGATGAAACAGTTACACGAGCTGCCACGCCCTTTGCAGCAGATCAATCCAACCGTTCCATCCACACTGGAAGCCGTTGTGATGCGCTCTCTAGCGAAAGAGCCAGAAGGACGTTACCAATACCCAGCAGCAATGCAGGTGGCACTCAGACAAGCACTCAGCACCGAACAAACCAATGAGGGGGCCACCATCGCGGCAAACTGGCTTGCTGCTGGCAGCACGCCCTTGATTGGTAACGATGCACCGGCGATACAAACAGCACGAGCCGAACAGCCTCTCAAAGGGCTGGCAGCTCTCCCCATAACACCAACCCAACCAGCGAGAATACCCAACACATTTACAGCCGCAGAGCCATTGTCTACGCCAATACCGGGTCGTCCACGCCGCTCTCTCGTCAGACCGCTACTTGTCCTGCTTGTCATCTTGTTCATCGTGGGGAGCGCAGCAAGCGCGTTGTTTGCGTTACATATCTTTGGGCCGTATGCACCTTTCGTTACACCCACCACGATAGTCAAACAGACCGCCACGATTACCAAAGGCGGCGGACAGGGTAGCCCTACGGTGACCATCGGCGCAACACAGCAGGTTGTCCAGGTCACCACCGCCTGCCCGGCAACGGGCATAGCACAAGCTGCCATC
>DAICZM010000561.1 GCA_027311145.1 Ktedonobacterales bacterium | reverse complement strand
CTTAAAGGGTGAAAGAATCAGGGCGTCGATGACTTCAGCCAGTGGCGTTTGCTCACTGACTGTGCGTACATCGGTGCTGATATATTCAATGATGGCGCGTTGCTGTGGCGGTGTATGCGTGAGTGAGCCGCTGTGCTGCAATGGCTGCGTTGCGCTACTGGCGTGTGAACTCATCAGTGGGCTGGTGACAATTACCTGTAACAGATCGGCACGTGTCAAAATGCCCACTAAAAGGCCGTTATTCTCAACAACGGGTAGACGCCGCCGCCCCGTTTCCAGCATGATCTGTGCAGCCTCGCGAACGGATGTTGTTGGCATGACTGTGCGCACCTGGCGGTTCATCACATCCTGAGCTGTTTGCGCACTCTTACGCGCTTGTGCTAAAGGAGCGGCAACCATTTCAGCACTCTGGTTATCCAATTCGCGTGCCGTTTTGAGCAATCCGCGTCGCATAGGTAGCACGCCTGCGTTGATGAGATCGCCGGTGCTGATGATGCCGCGCAGATGGCGTTGCTGATCGACAACTGGTAAAACGCGGAACGGTGCTTCAAGGAGTAGATCAACGATTTCAGCAATAGGCGTTTCCAGGTGAACCGTTGTCACTAATGTCTCCATAACTTGACGCACGCTGAGCTTTGCTGGCAGTCCACGCCTGCGTGCATGGGTATATTTCAACACATCGACCTCGTGCAGTGTCATTAACCCACCATTGAGCATTTCCTGTAAACGTGGGAAGAGATGCTGCAAGCGTTCTGGTTGGTCAATGACTTGAATAACAATCGTGTCATCCGAGGACCAGTGCCAGCCCCCCTGCTCGTGCAGGTGCGCCCCTGCTCCATAGCCTGCAATAGCCCGTGTCGCTGTTGCACCCGCGCATCCTTGATCTCGCAATAGCTGGATAATGGCAACGTAGAGTGGTATACCTTGCCATTGGTCAGACTCACCGAGGTAAATCGTCAACGCTTGCGCCTTTCCCTGACGTAACAAACTCATGATAGACACCTCCTTGTATCAAAAGACTCGCTTGCAGTATAGCATAGAGGAAACTCGGCTACTATGTAGTACTACAACAAAAAACTTCTACTTTTCGCTAGACACATACTCTCGTGCAGCGAAAACGTAGAAGCCATTAGCCTTACGGCGATATGCGAGCTTCATCGCAAAACAGGTTATCTTTTTCTCTCGTATAGTATAGCATACCAGGAAGGCACTATGCTACTACTTTTGAATGCCAAAAAACCTCTTGTTTTTTCGATGAATAGCTGGTATATTGTTAGCGTGCTAATAATTAGTACGCTAACAATTAGCACGCTAACAGGTTAGCGTAAGGAGTGAAGATGGATACCCTCTCAAACGACAACATAGGGTACTGGTTATTCTATACACAGCGTTGCGTCGCTTATGCTTTTGCTGAGATTTTGCATCAGCATTGTAAAGAGCGTGGCAAAGCATATATCATCACACCTCCACAGTGGGGATTGCTAGCACTGTTAGTGCGACAGGATGGCTTGACGGTTGGCGCGATTAGCCATAAACGAGGTATTGATGCTCCGACTGTGACAGGGATTGTCAGGCGTTTGGAGCAGCATGGGTTAGTTGAGCGGCGGAACGCGCAAGAAGACCGCCGTATGGTACTGGTCTATCTGACGGATGAAGGGCATGATATCATGCAACATTTGCCTGAGATAGTTGAGCATACATATCAGCGCATCATGCGTGGTTTTTCAGAAGAAGAGCAACTGGAATTGATAGCGCAATTCCAGCGGATCATCGCTAATATCTCAGGCATGGGTCCAGGAGTTGGTGATCGTTTTGGCTTGTTACCAGAAAACATCATCTTTCCTAAAGATAGCTAAGAAGAGTCGTACTAGAGCAAGAAAGGATAGCGACATGAGTAAGGAAGATCTGCATAGTGCTATAAAAGCAGCGGGAGCGATGGATACCGCCATGCCAGCAATAGAGATGGTTGACCTTTGTAAAAATTTCGGCACGTTCAAAGCGGTCGATCACCTGACATTGACTGTGCGACAGGGCGAGATTTTTGGTCTGTTGGGTCCTAATGGGTCAGGAAAGACCACGACCATCAACATGATTAGCGGTTTGAGTATGCCGACGAGTGGTGTCGTGCATGTGCTGGGCTATGATGTACGCCGCAATGCGCGTGCAGTCCGACAAATTTTGGGAGCGGTCCCGCAGGAAACGGCATTGTATGAGGAATTGACAGCGTGGGCAAATATGGATTTCCATGCAGACCTGTTCGGTATTCCTGTGCGAGAGAAAAGAGAGCGTATCACGCGCATTCTGGAACTGGTGCAGTTGCTGGACCGCAAAAACTCGCGGGTCGGCACATTTTCGGGCGGCATGAAACGTCGTCTTGCCTTGGGCCGTGCGCTCTTACATGAGCCGCAGCTCGTCTATCTAGATGAGCCGACACTAGGTGTCGATGTGCAGGCGCGCCGTGTGATCTGGGATTACATTCTTTCTCTGCGTGCTCAAGGCAAGACCGTGTTGATTACGACGAACTATCTGGAAGAGGCACAGGCATTGTGTGATCGTTTGGCCATTATCGATCATGGCAAACTTATTGCAGTAGATACGCCGGATCATTTGAAACAGGAGTATGGTGGTAGTGTGATTGAGGTCGAGACAGCACAAGCAAGTGCATCAGTCGATGAAATTCGCCGTATCACGGGTGTCAAAAATGTTGTGCAGGAAAAGGCCCATCTGACAATTACGACGCAGGGCGTGCATAATGTTGTCCCACAGATCATCAATATCCTCTCGCAAGAAGGCGAACTGCGCGATCTTGCGGTTCGTGAACCCAATCTAGATGAGATTTTCTTGCGTTTGACTGGAACCGCACTACGTGACTAGGAGCAGAGCAGCATGGAGCAGTTTATATACAATCTGCGTGTCATCTGGGC
>DAICZM010000560.1 GCA_027311145.1 Ktedonobacterales bacterium | reverse complement strand
TAACTGTATAACAGTCTGTAACATGGAAAACATGGACCCGCTCGGCATTCATACGGGCGAGTCTATCGTGATCGCCCCCAGCCAAACCCTCAACAACGAGGAGTATCAGCTGCTGCGCACAGTCGCAATTAAGATTGTGCGCAGTCTGGGCATCGTTGGCGAGTGTAACGTGCAGTTCGCGCTCAATCCGCACAGTACCGAATATTACGTGATCGAAGTCAATGCACGCCTCTCGCGCAGTTCGGCCCTTGCCAGCAAAGCCACTGGCTATCCATTGGCCTATGTTGCCGCCAAACTGGCTCTCGGCTACAACCTGACCGAGCTGACCAACAAGGTCACGGGTGTGACAAAAGCCTGCTTTGAGCCAAGCCTGGACTATCTCGTCGTCAAGATTCCACGCTGGGATTTAGAAAAATTCAAAGGCGTGGACGAAAAGATTGGCACGGGCATGAAATCGGTCGGCGAGGTAATGGGCATTGGGCGCACCTTTGAAGAAGCCTTCCAAAAAGCCCTGCGCATGCTCGATCAGGGCTACGAGGGCGTGCGCGCTGTGAAAACCGATAGTCTGTTTACCGACCTTGACGAAGTACTGACCTATCTGCGCAAGCCAACACCCAAACGCACCTTCGCACTGGCAACGGCCTTGCAGCACAATGTCTCGATTGAAGAGATCTACACGCTGACAGGCATTGATCCCTGGTTTTCGCATCACATCAAGCATATTGTCGATGTAGAGCAAAGTATCGCCACTGATAACACGCTCTCACCTGACGCGCTTTTACAGGCAAAACAAGTAGGTCTCTCCGATAAACGCATCAGCGAACTAACGGACAAGAGCGAACGCGCCATCCGAACATTGCGCACGCGCTTCGGTATCACACCCGCTGTCTTCCAGATTGATACGCTGGGAGCCGAGTTTCCAGCCGAGACGAACTACCTCTATACAACCTATCATGGGCAGCACCATGATGTCGAACCGCTGGCAGACAAAGGCGTGATCGTGCTTGGCTCCGGTCCCTATCGCATCGGCTCTTCCGTTGAGTTCGACTGGACGAGTGTCAGCACCGTTGACGCGCTCAAAAAATATGGCAAACGTTCGATTATCATCAACTGCAATCCCGAAACGGTCTCGACCGATTACGACGTGTCTGACCGCCTCTACTTTGAGGAACTGAGCTTCGAGCGTATTGCCGACATCTACGAGTTTGAGCAAGCACACGGCTTGATCGTCTCTGTTGGCGGTCAGACGCCCAACAACCGCGCCAAGGCCCTTGACCAGTATGGTTGTCGCCTGCTGGGAACCTCAGCAGCTTCGATTGATCGCGCCGAAGATCGCAATAAGTTTTCGCATCTGCTTGATAGTCTGGGCATTCAGCAGCCACAGTGGAACAGTTTCATCTTGCTCGACGAACTGATGCATTTCGCGCAACGGGTCGGCTATCCCGTACTGGTGCGCCCATCTTACGTGTTATCGGGTAGTGCGATGCGCATCTGCTCGACGCCCGACGAACTAGCCCATTATGCAAAACAGGCGGCAGCAGTCTCACCAGAGCATCCCGTGACAGTGACAAAATTCTTCGAGCACGCCCGAGAGGTTGAGTTTGACGCAGTCGCCCAATACGGCAACGTCAAAGGGTTTGTGATTTCGGAACATGTTGAAAACGCGGGCGTGCATTCCGGTGATGCGACAATTATGCTCCCTCCGCAAACAATTACACGCGAGCAGCAGGCGAAGATTGAGCAGATCGGACGTGAGATTGCCGCCGCGTTGGAAATTACCGGACCATTTAACATCCAATTCCTGGTCAAAGATGGGCAGATCGCTGTGATCGAGGTCAACCTGCGCGCGTCGCGTACATTTCCATTCATCTCAAAAGTCACAGGCGTCAACTTCATGGCACTGTTTGTGGATACACTCTTCCAAGCCGAAGTTCCAGCAGTTCATGTGCCAACACCGAAGTTTGTCGCACTCAAAGCTCCCCAATTCTCATTTGCGCGCCTGACAGGTGCTGACCCGATCTTGCACGTCGAGATGGCCTCAACAGGCGAGGTCGCGTGCTTTGGCGCGGATGTGGAAGAGGCCTATCTGAAGGCAATGCTGGCAACGGGCGGTAGCATTCCCCAACGTGGCATCTTCTTGAGCATCGCGGGCGAAGAGAAACTGGCGGCCCTTGCTCAGAGCGTTGAAGACTTGAACAAGATTGGCTTGCCGCTCTATGCAACCGCAGAGACCTATCACACGTTGCGCTCGCTCGGCCTCTCTGCCACGCTGGTACAGCATGAGGGAGAAGGTGAATTGACGCTGGAGCGTTGCATACGCACAAAATGCATTGATCTCGCGATCATCGCCACCAATCTCGCGCAAGAGGCGAGCGACAAGTATTATCAGATGCGCCGTCTCGCCGTTGACAGCAACGTGCCACTAATTACCAAGATCAAGCAGATGCGCCTGTTCCTGCACGCGCTGGCAAGCAAAGACATCGCCCACATCCCCGTTTTATCGTGGAACGAGTACGACGCATAAAAAAGAGATGCATGATATCCTGTACAGATATCATGCATCTCGCAGCTCTCACACACTTTGTATTTGCGCGATAAAGTCCTTGAGAGGAACGGCTTGATTGCGCATGCTGGTCATGCCTTCCGCGTTAAATCTCGGCTTTACCAGATTATTTTCGACGATAAACCGGCCCGACGGTCCTCCAACAACGAAGGCATAGCCGGGCTGATAGATACGCAAGAAGAGGAGCGCGCGTTCGTTGATCTGAAATAACGGATCATCACTTACTTCATATTTTGTGCCATTCGTGATCCCGCCCGTCTGGTGGACGATGATTGTTGCACCTTGCAATAGATGATGTGTGTCTATAACGGTCTGTTCAATTTTGAACACAAAATAGGTGGATACCAATCCATTACCACTATTC
>DAICZM010000055.1 GCA_027311145.1 Ktedonobacterales bacterium | reverse complement strand
GCAATGATTTATGACTCATTCACCATCACCGTCTTGATCTTGCTGGAAGACCTCGGCTTCTGCAAGAAGGGGGAAGGGGGAGCCTTCGTGCAAGGAGGGCGTATTGCTCTCGGTGGGCAATTGCCGATTAATACCGATGGTGGTGGCCTTTCGTCGAACCACCCGGGTATGCGCGGCATCTTCCTGATTACCGAGGCCACACGTCAGCTACGCGGTCAATGCGGACCGCGCCAGGTCGAAGGCGCAAAAATTGCTGTCGCTCATGGCAGCGGGGGCATTCTCTCCTCGCAAGCAACAACGGTGTTGGGCATCTAAACACGCAGATCGGATAAGAGTTTCACGTCTATGTGGCAACAATTCACTTACACAGATGCGGCGGGCAAGCGTCCCTATGCCGTCTATACACCAATCAAATATCAAGTTGGCGAAGCCGTTCCACTTATCGTCATGCTGCACGGTTGCACGCAAACGCCAGCCGATTTCGCCGCTGGCACACGCATGAACCAGATCGCGGACCAATTTAATGCAATCGTAGTCTATCCGCAACAAATCAGCCAATGTAACCGTAACTGCTGCTGGAACTGGTTTCAAGTCGAACAACACTATCGCAGCAGTGGAGAACCCACACACATCGCGGGTATCGTTCATGCCATCCAACAAGACGACACACGTTGGACAATTGACTTGCAGCGCATTTACGTGGCTGGCTTTTCGGCAGGTGGGGCCATGGCGTCGATTATTGGCGCATGCTACCCAGATATTTTTGCGGCTATCGGCGTTCACTCAGGAATGGCCTATCGAGCGGCAACCAGCTTGAGTAACTCACTCAAAGCCATGCGTCAAGGGAGCGCGGACCCACAACAACAGGGACGCTGGGCCTATGACACGATGGGCAGCCAGGCTCGTGCCGTGCCTACCATCGTGATACATGGCAGTCGCGACTATGTCGTTGCATCCATCAATAGTGAGCAAGTGACACAGCAATGGATGCACACCAATATGCTCGCCTCAGGGGGCCACTATCAGGCCAATTTCGCGCAGCCCACGAAAGTTGTGCAAGGAAAAGTGCCGGGCGGGCGGGCCTATACGATCTACACATGGACGGATGCGGATGGACGGGACATGCAAGAACATTGGAAGATCGATGGCATGCGCCACGCATGGTCCGGTGGCAGCAGTACAGGCTCTTATACAGATATGCAGGGACCCGATGCCAGTTTAGCCATGTATACCTTCTTCGCACGCCACCCTTTGCCGAGCCGGGAAAAAGACCACAAGCATACGTTCTGGGATGCCTTGCGTCAGGTCTTCGGGCCACCGAAACGGTAAATGCTCGTTTTGATAGTCATTTTTCGCTACTCAACGTGATCTCTTTGTGACTTCCCTGCAAGGAACTGTAAGCGAATTGTGACTGTGCCCTTTTATGCTGAACGAGAATGGATTTGTCTCTCGCAATCCCGCTTAATAGCCATCACTACCCTATGCGATAAGCAAACGAATCTGTTACAATTCATACTGTGGGTCTGCTGTTAAGACTCGCTGTCTGCTCGCTGGGGCAGATATCAGTTGTGGCGATGCATCTTTATCGGTGTCATCCCGTTCTCTTGTAGTACCTTCAACGGAGCGCGTAACGGTTCTGATTGTTTACCATGCGCCAGTGGGTACGATGCGGTGTCCGCTGTGCTACAACAGGAGAGAAAAAATGCATATCATTCTTATTGGCGCGCAAGGCTCAGGCAAAGGAACACAAGCGGAACTCCTTGCCCAGACACTCAATGTCCGCCATGTCTCCAGTGGCGATCTCTTCCGTAAAGCCTTTGCAGAACAGACAGAGCTTGGTCTCAAAGCAAAAGCCTACATTGATCGCGGCGAACTTGTCCCTGATGCTCTGACGGTCTCGATGATTCTCGACGAGATTCGCTCCTTACATGGCATTCAGGGTGCCCTCCTGGATGGCTTCCCACGCACAGTAGCCCAAGCTCAAGCCCTTGACCAGGGACTTCAGCGTATTGGTCAACACGTTGATGCTGCCGTTTATCTTGCTGTTCCCCGCGAAGAATTGCTCAAACGGCTCTCCGGGCGCATCATTTGTCGTGCCCACCAGCACGTCTATAACATTTATACCCACTTGCCGCGTGTCTCTGGCGTCTGTGATATCGATGGTAGCGAACTCTATCAACGTTCAGATGACGAGGGCACTGCTGTACAACGTCGTCTGGATATCTTTTTCAGAGAAACCGTCCATGTTCTCGACTACTATGGCGCACAACATCGTCTGCTCGAAGTCAACGGCAATCGGGCCGTTGAGCAGGTTCAATCCGCCATTTTGCAAGAAATTTACCATACATTGACGCCTAGCACCCACTTTTCCGCTCCCTTACCTCACAAAATGCTCACAGCCGATACAGATTCGCCATATTCCGGTCATCCCTCTTGACATTTCTTGCATCTATGTGTAAAATGCATATAGATGATAAAAACGGAACGTCACATGCTCAGTGAAGAGGGCGTGGCGAAGATACATCGTAAGATCTTCTCGTGAGTAACAACCAAAAGAGCTTTAAAGGAGCAAAACAATGACAGACAACAAAATGAACGAAGCCACCTTAAATGTCGTAAAAACCGTGCGTGAGGCGAATCAGGCCTTGACAGACAGTCTCGTTGCTGCGCAAGAGCGCAATGTCCGTTATACACAGAGCGTTCTCGTCAATGGCATCGAGGTTCTCAAGAGCCAGGCTGCTGGCACACGTGTTTTGACCCAAGAGTTGGCAGACCTCTATCAGAAACAGCAGGAAGCCTACCAGGCTTTAGTGACCGAGAGCGTCAACGCTTACATGGATATGGTACGCACGCCTGTATCGTATTATAAAGAGGCACTAGAGTTTGCTGAGTCCGTCTCCAAATAGTCTTGCTTTGGCAGAGCGCATCCCTCTCTTCCATTATGAGTGAACAAACAGAGGGGCACGCATGACAAGGCGTTAAGACTTTCTTCCGGGCAAGGTGAACACCTGAAGATGCAGGACGTTCACCTCTACCGGAATATTTGTGTGTATGCGCCATGTCAAATCGATATGGGCGGAAGAAAAATAGACGATTGGCCTTGGATGAAAGGAGAACCTGCGATGCCAGACAACACAGCCAGGCCCGGCACAGCGGAAGTGCTTGAGATGTGGAAGCAATGGAGCGACACGACCGCGCGAATTTGGAAAAACCTGCTTGCGGAAAACAAAGAGGCTCATATTGACCCCTATGGTCTTTATCAGACATGGCTTAAAGCAATGAATGAGTATCAAGAGCAAATGAAGGCTGCCATGCCCGAACCAGCCCAGGCGACCGATGCATTAAAACAGTGGACAGAAGGCACAAACAAATACTGGTCGGAGGCCGCGCGTAACCTCTCTGAAGCACAGGCATCTAGCACCAGCATGTATCAGATGTGGCTAAAAGGTGTTTCGGGCTTTCAAGAGCAGGCGCGCAGTAGCTATACTGCCATGCCAAATGCGCAGGAGAGCTGGAAACAATGGACGGAAGGCACTACAAAGGCGTGGACCGACGCCCTGGCGGGCTTGTCAGGTGGCCGTGAGAGTTATACTTCGCCGCTTGCACTCTACCAGACGTGGATGAAAAGCATGGGCGAACTGCAAGAGCAGATGAAAATGGGTCCATCAGGAATGCCCGATCCCAAAGAAGTGTGGCGCGTCTGGTTTGATCGTGCCACTGACCTCTGGCGCAAAGCCGCTGAAAGCGGCCCAGACCCGCTCGGATTGACCTCGCAATGGTTAGAAATGCTAGAGGAGACCCGCGCCAAAATGCAGGCGACAGGCTCGTTTCCCAGCGATCCCTTCTCGCTCTACAAACAATGGTATGATGCTACTAGCGAGACTTGGGCCAAAATTGTCGAGGAGCTGATTGGCACAGACAAGTTTATGGAATCTGCCAGCCAGTTTTTGGATAGCTACACCAGCTTTGCCAGTCTTTCACGACGTGCCAACGAAGATTACTTCCACAACTTGCAACTGCCCACGCGCTCTGACATCGCCCGTGTTGCGAGTTTGGTGATTGCCTTAGAAGACAAAGTGGATGGCTTAGAAGATAGTATTGAAGCATTGCAAGACAAGAACAGCCATGCCCGCTCAACTGCATCCACTACCGCCTTGCATGGCGTAGAGCATCGTTTGCATACAACGGAGCAGAAACTCGATGCGGTACAAGCCGCACAGGTACAAGCCACCACAGAATTTACTTTGCTAGAACAACGTCTGGGAAGAGTTGAGGGCAAACTAGACTTGCTACTCAGCACCCTGGAAAAAATCGAGATCAGGGGTGCGGCAGAAGGCGTGAAGCCCGCTACGGAAAGCCGTCGTAAGAGTTCTAAGGTGCAGAGCGAACATTCCGTCAATGGAAGCATTAGCGAGGGCGAAGCCTTTTCATCCGAAGCACTCTAACGCGAACAACCATCGCAACTACAAAAACGCTTGCAAACACGCGTGCATCATAGCGCAAGGGTAACAGCGCAAAGGAGGGCTACATGACCGACCAACCAATGACCTCCGAGTTGGAGAAGGCCTATAATAAATATCGCACAGGCATGAAAATCATTACGGAAGGGGCGAAAGCCGATACCGGACGCACACCCAAAGAGGTAATCTGGAGCAAAAACAAGGCGAAGCTCTATCATTATGAGCCAATGATCGAGAAACGCTACAAAACACCCATTTTGATGGTCTATGCACTGATCAACCGTCCCTATGTTCTCGATCTGATGCCTGGCAGTAGCCTGGTCGAATTTTTGATCCGCGAAGGCTTTGATGTCTATATGCTCGACTGGGGCATCCCCGGCGACGAGGACAAAACCCTGACCTTCGATGACTATGTTCTAGACTATATTCCACGTGCCGTCAAAAAAGTCTTGCGCACCTCGCAATCCGAAGATTTTACGCTGCTCGGGTATTGCATGGGTGGCACAATGAGCGCAATGTATGCCGCTCTTTTCCCCGGCAAACAGTTGCGCAACCTGATCCTCCTCACCAGTCCGATTGATTTTACGCCAGACACCATGGGTCTCTATGGGGTGTGGACTGGCTCGCAGCATTTCAATCCCGACCAGATGGTCGATGCTTTTGGCAATATTCCCGGCGACCTCATCGACACCGGAAACCGTCTTGTCAAGCCAGTCACTAACTATATCGGTTCGTATGTCACGATGTGGGACCGCATCCTGCAAGAGAAATCAATGGATACCTGGCTCGCCATGAATAAATGGGTCAATGATGACATTCCATTCCCCGGTGAGACATTCCGCCAGTGGATCCGCGACTTCTATCAGGAGAACAAACTGATTAAGGGCGAGATTGTCTTGCGCGGGCGGCGAGTCGACCTTGCGCAAATCACCTGCCCTGTACTCGATATCGCTGGCAAGAAAGATCATATCTGCACATTGCCGCAGGCCGAAGCCGCCTTGCGCTATATCAGCAGCACCGACAAAGAGTTTTTCGTGCTTGACGCAGGACATGTTGGCTTGCTCACCGGCTCGGAAGCACGCAAAGGCCTTTGGCCCAAAATGCGTAGCTGGTTAGCTTTGCGCTCGAACTGACAGAAACGAGCAGTGGGGGGGCGTGGTCAAGCGTGCCCTCCATGCCCAGAAGATGATTCAACAGTTGCCCCATGAGACATTTGTGACACTTTTCAACGACATAGAGATATGTTTGTGACATTGACTGACTACGCTTCTTATGGTACATTCTTTATTAGATGATATTCCTTCATTTCTACTAGAGTAATGTCAGTGACCGTCTCGAAACGCAGTCAGTTGGTGTAGATGAGTGCAAGATGAACTTGTATTCACTACGAGCGTTCTTTTTCGTTATGAAAGGATACCGACAAATGGGAACTCTCGCAGGAGCAGTAGTCATCGTCACAGGCGCAGGGAAGGGAATCGGGCGCGCCATCGCGGAAGAACTCGGTCAACAAGGGGCAAAAGTCGTTGTCAATTATTCGCGGAGTAAAGAGGAAGCGGAGGCAGTTGCAGCATCCCTCCTCGAGCGCGGGGCAGCTGCAGCGGTTGCCATGCAAGCGGACGTATCTGATGCTGTACAGGCCAAACGCTTGATTGACGAGACGGTGCATCTTTTTGGCAGACTTGATGTTCTCGTCAATAATGCCGGCATTAACATTGACCGCACGATGAAAAACATGACCGTCGAGGACTGGGATAAGGTCGTTCAGACTGATCTGAGCGGTTATTTCTACACCATCAAAGCCGCCATGTCCTATATGATGGAACAGAAAGAGGGCAAGATTATCAACATTAGCTCTTTTGTGGGACAGATGGGCAATTTTGGGCATGCCAATTATTCCGCAGCCAAAGCCGGTATCATCGGTTTCACAAAAACAGCAGCGTTGGAACTGGCACGTTTTCACGTCACTGTCAATGCGATTTGCCCCGGTTTTATCGAAACGGACATGTACACCACTGTGCCGGAAAAGGTGCGTGAGGCAATCGTCAAACGTATTCCGTTAGGGCGTGTTGGCACACCGCAGGAGATTGCCAGTGCAGTGAGTTATCTTGTCCTACACGGGGATTATATCACTGGGCAAACATTAAATATTAATGGTGGTATTTATATGTAGAGCCGCTGCCCATGTGATTCACTAGTAGAGAAAGAGAGAGTCACACATGTCAGAGTTACAAGACGCCGTTATTGTCAGCGCGGTACGAACCGCAATTGGCACCTATGGGGGTGGCCTGGCAGAAGTGTCAGCCGTCAAATTAGGCGAGATTAGCATTCGTGCCGCCTTGGAACGTGCAGACCTTCAGCCATCGCAGGTAGACGAAGTCATTATGGGTAATGTGTTACAGGCGGGTTTAGGACAGAACCCGGCCCGTCAGGCATCGATCAATGCCGGCTTGCCGGCCACGACACCAGCGATGACGATCAATAAGGTGTGCGGTAGTGGCCTGAAGACCATTATGCTAGCCGCACAGGCGATTCGTCTGGGCGATGCAGAAATTATTGTTGCCGGTGGTATGGAGAGCATGAGTCGCGCTCCCTATGTGCTAGAAAAAGCACGTTTTGGCTATCGGATGGGTGATGGGCAGTTGATAGATGTGATGATTCGTGACGGCTTGATTGATGCATTTGATAATTGTCATATGGGCATCACAGCCGAGAATATCTGCTCCGATTATCATCTCACACGGGCCGAACTCGACCAATTCGCGCTTGAGAGCCAGCATCGTGCAGTGCATGCTATGGATGCGGGCATATTTCGTGATGAAATTGTGCCAGTTGAGGTTCCTGCTAAGAAAGGTACCACACTTTTTGAGCAGGACCAACAGCCACGTCGTGAAACGACAGCAGAAGGGCTAACCAAGTTGCGTCCGGCCTTTAAGTCGGATGGCATGGTGACAGCAGGCAACTCATCTGGCCTGAATGACGGGGGAGCGGCAGTCGTCGTCATGAGTCGCAGCAAAGCACAACAACTCGGTCTTAAGCCGTTGGCTGTGATTCGTAGCTACGCCTCGGCGGGTGTCGCGCCACGCATCATGGGTATGGGTCCAGTGCCAGCAACGAAACGTGCCCTAGAAAAAGCTCAACTCTCACTCTCCGCTATTGATCTGATCGAGGCGAATGAGGCATTTGCGGCCCAATCAGTCGCGGTTGGCAAGGAACTTGGCTTTGATCGCTCTAGAGTAAATGTGAATGGTGGAGCGATCGCCCTTGGCCATCCAATTGGAGCCAGTGGCACACGCGTCCTCGTCACACTGCTCTATGAAATGCAGCGTAGACAGTCTCGCTATGGTCTTGCAACCCTCTGTATCGGTGGCGGTCATGGTGTCGCACTGATTGTAGAACGCGCATAGGCGTAGAGTAGAAGATCGGTGTATGCAGACAGATACAGGCATGCCATCAAATGATGGCGTGCCTGTATCTGTCTATTGCTGAATGTACGCCTTTTTAACGGTAAAGCACCGTTGCTTCGCCTGTAAGCACTAACTTCCCCTCTTGGTTAACACAATCAGTACGCAAGGTCAAAAGCCGCTTGTCCTCACGCACCGCCGTCACTTCAACCGAAGCTGTGACGGTGTCACCAATACTCACAGGAAC
Organism: Ktedonobacterales bacterium; assembly: GCA_027311145.1. Taxonomy (GTDB): domain Bacteria; phylum Chloroflexota; class Ktedonobacteria; order Ktedonobacterales; family Ktedonobacteraceae; genus DTNP01. Next base: position 7,502 of record DAICZM010000055.1, on the reverse strand, counting down.
CAGAAACTTGAGTGTCTGCCCCAAGTAGACCGTGCCTGGACCGGGTAGCTCATTGCCCAGAAGGCCGGAGATGAGCGAGGCGGTTAGAAAACCGTGCGCGATACGCCCTTTGAAAGGGGTTTGCAAGGCATACGCTTCATCCAGGTGGATTGGGTTATGATCGCCGCTCACGTTAGCAAACTGAACAATATCTTGCTCAGTAATCACGCGTGAACGGCTTGCACGGGCTCCAATCGCGGGGAGAGGGGGAAGACTGGTCATGTTTGCACTCATGGTCGTTGGTCCTTCTTCACTGAAAACCGCTAGAACAAAAGTCAGCAATTTTTGTGAGCGTAGTCGCTCTTCACACGGTCATTATATTGACTGCATATGAGGACGTAGGAACATCACAAAAACAGTAGCACTATAAGATGACCTGCCAGCAAAAGGAAGATCAGTGTGCTTCTACTTGTCTTCCTTCTCTGACTGTGCCGATCTTGGTGTATACATCTGAAAAAATGTATTCATCATCCTCTGATATTGATTGAGTGACTCTGCCCAATATTTCAGGTATGTTTCTCCCGCCGCTGTAATCGAGTAGACGCGCCGTGCTGGTCCCGCCTCTGAAGTATCCCAGCTGGATTGCACAAAGCCATCTTTCTCCATCTGCCGTAACATGCGATAAAACGTGCCGGGATTCATCGCGTTCAAGCCAAAATTCGTCACCTTCTCCATCAGCTCATAGCCGTAGGAGTTCCACTCACGTAACATCAGCAAGATCATCGGGATATACCAGTTTTTTGCCCAAGTATCATTGCCACTACCCGCACGCGAGTCGTCATCGTGTTCATCTTTTCTTTTTTCGTCATGCACATCTACCATAATGTTCTCTTTTCCAGGAATTGCTACGAACCACCAAGAGAAACCGCTTACAAAATTCTTATCTATATGCATTTTACACGTATATGCATCAGTAGTCAAGTGGTAAGAAGCAAGCAATCCGATATTCGTGTGCTGACCTACATTTTTGCCTCAAACTCATCCTTTTTGCTGGTCACGGCGCGCTCAATCGCATCATAGATTTGTTCCAGCAAGGCGGCAAGATTCTGCCCATTGATCTCAAAGGGGGCTTGGCCCAAACGTTTCAGAGCGGCATGTTTGACTGCTGGAGCCTCTCGTTTCACGCCAAAGTGTTCCAGTGCATCGCCAGCTTGCCAGAAGGTGGCGACTTGCTCTTCGAGACGAAGAGTGGCGGGTAGCGGTTTCTGCTCACTAGCAGATGCCGTCAGGGCCGTTTGCACGTGTGCAGGGGGCATCAGGGTTGCCCGTCGTTCGCGTAGGGCATTGATGATCTCGTCTTTACTGCGCCCACGCAATTTGAAAAGTAGGAAGGGGTCTTCATCAAATTGTTCCGCGAGAATGTAGTAGACGGCGGCTACATGTTTACAAGGATTGGCCCAATCGGGGCAGGAACACGAGGTCAGTAAGTCTTGTCTCGTCGTGGGGAAGAGGGGTACATTGATGGAGCGAAATACATCTTCGATAGTATCAGGCATTGCGCCTGCCAGTAATTTTGCGGCGAAAAGAGCCTGTGTTGCCAGCGCGCTGGTGACGTTCGTCCAAGCCTCGTCCGATAAGGGTTGCAGGTGTATCACAACATTGTATGGTGTACGCATTGAGCCTTGTACACGAGCATTGACTATCCCGGCTTTAATCTCAATCGAGAGGACCTGACCCATCCGTGCATAGCTACGTCCACGTGTCAGGCGTGTTCCCATGCCAAGTGACTCTAGCACGTTGACCCAACGTTTTGACCACCAGCTTGTTCCAATCGCACCGCGTTCGCTCTTTGTTTTAATGCCGCTTGTGGCCTTGCGTGGTTGGTTGGCCGAATAGTAGTTCCACGCAGAGTGATCAACGGGACTCTCGTCGTCATCAAACTCGTCGTCATCGTCCCAGCCGTCCATCTTATTCTCCAATCGCCTCATGGCCTAGCGCAAAGAGGTCTTTCAGTTGTGCCGTTGACAGTTCCGTCAGCCAGTGTTCGCCGCTACCGACAATGCTCTCTGCCAAAACTTTTTTCTGCTCTATCATCTGGTCGATGCGTTCTTCTAGTGTGCCAATGCACACAAATTTATGCACCTGCACATTGCGCTGCTGCCCGATACGGAATGCTCTATCGGTTGCCTGGTTTTCGACCGCCGGGTTCCACCAGCGATCAAAATGAAAGACATGATTGGCAGCAGTCAGATTGAGGCCAACACCGCCAGCCTTGAGTGAAAGAATGAAGAGGGGCGCGCCGCGTTTCTCCTCTTGAAAGCGTTGTACGAGTAGATCGCGTTGCTTTTTCTGTGTGCCTCCGTGCAGGAAGAGTGTCTCATAGCCGAGTTCTTCCTGAAGATACTGGCGTAACATGCTGCCCATTTCGGCATATTGGGTAAAAATGAGGGCTTTATCGCCCTCTGCGATAACCTCTTCAAGCATCTCTTGTAGGCGTGTTAGCTTGCCAGAACGGCGTGGGAGACTGCTGCCATCGCCCACGAATTGTGCGGGATGGTTGCAAATCTGTTTTAGTTTGGTCAATGTTGCTAGAATCAGGCCGCGCCGTTCTATATTCTCGGCCACTTCAATGCGCTCCATCATTTCCTGCACGACTGCTTCGTATAATGAGGCCTGCTCGCGTGTGAGATTGCAAAAGACCTTCATCTCCATCTTATCGGGGAGGTCTTGAATGATGGCTTTATCGGTCTTTTGACGACGTAATACAAAAGGTTGGATCAGGCGTTTGAGTGTCGCGGCCTGCTCCGCATCATGGTAGCGTTCAATCGGGAGGGCAAAGCTTTTGCGAAAGCTCTCACTGCTACCCAGGTAACCGGGATTAAGAAATTCCATGATCGACCAGAGTTCAGAAAGGCGGTTTTCGACGGGTGTGCCCGTGAGTGCAACTCTATAGTGGGCATTGAGTTGTCTGATGGCCTGTGTCTGTTTCGCCACCTCATTTTTGATATTCTGGGCCTCGTCAAGCACCACATTTTCCCATTCTACCTGTGCCAAGACCTCTTTATCGCGCAAAGCCAGCGTGTAGGTCGTGATGACGATCTCATGACGCGCTACTTCATCCAAAAAAACTTGCCCTGAGAGCCGCTCCATGCCATGATGTACCAACACAGAGAGCGAGGGGGCAAAACGCTCTAGCTCGCGTTGCCAGTTGCCAACAATCGACATTGGGCAGATGAGCAAGGTAGGAGCTGAGGTGGTCTGTGCTAATTTTTCGCGTTGATGCAGCAAAAAGGCAATCAGTTGTGGTGTTTTGCCGAGACCCATATCATCCGCGAGACAGGCACCCAGGCCAAAATGGTGGAGGAAAGCCAGCCAGGAGATGCCCTTAAGCTGATAAGGGCGCAATGTCCCCTGAAGCGTTGTGGGTTGCTGGATGGGCGTGATCGTCGCATGTTGTTGCAAACCTTGCAGCATGTCATCGATCCAACCTTCACTCTCAATTGAGGTTACCGGCAAACCCACCGCGCTCTCGTCCTGACCCAGACTGAGATGCAGGGCCTCACCCAGGCTGATCTGCCCTTGCCCACGTTGTTTTTTGAAAAAGGCGATTGCCGCCTCGATCTCTTGTGGGCGTAGTTCTACCCACTGTCCACGTACCTGTACAAGCGATATTTTGAGCTTTACCAGACGTTCAAACTCTTTCTGCGAGAGTTTCGTATCGCCCAGGGCAAGGTTCCAGTCATAGGCCACAAGACCATTCAGACCTAACAAACCTGTATTGCTATCGACGGCGGCCTTTGATTTAAGTTTCAAGTGTGCATGCAGACGTGCTGCGCCCTTTTTCCACCAGGGCGGAACAAGCACGCCGAAGCCACTCTCTTCCAATAGGGGGGCAACTTGGCGCAAAAATTGATAGGCTTGTTCTGTATCCAGGATAAGTTCCTGTGGACGCGCTGACTTCAGGCTTTCCTCGATAAGTGGAAATAAGCGCGCCGCTTTGCCTAGATCGGTGAGCAGGCGTTCCTGCGGATTTTCAAAGTTGCGCTTCAGAAATGTCAACGTGCCGGAACGTTCATTCCAGACTTGTTCTGCGGGCACGAGCAGACTGGGATCATCATTGGCTTGCAGGTGAAAACTGACATGCCAGGGCAACTGTGTTTCCCCTGTTTCAGTAGAAGGAGCTTCAGGGGCTTCGAGACGAAAACAGGTACGAAAAGGTGCGCTTGAAAGAGTAGGAGTAGCCTGATCGAGCCAGGAATGGAGCTGCTTGGAGAACTGCTTTAAGGCGGTTGGCGAGGTTTCAATCGATGCATTTGCACTGGAGATAGCACGAAACCAGCGTTCTGGTAAGGTATGCACGGTTGCAACATTTTTCTGAGTGCGTTTAGCGGCAGGGAACAACGGTGTAGCAATAAGACGCTCGCGGATAAAAGCGTCAATGCTTTGATCGAGAAAATGCTGTACGATCTCTTGCAACAAGGATGTTTGCTTCTCGCCGGGGGTAGTAAAAGCCCAGCAGAGTGGTGGCATCAAGCGAGCGAGCATCTTCATGCGTTCATGATCTTCGGGTAATAGCAGCGTCGCCCATGAGGCACGGCAGGTTGTGACATTGCCGCGTTGTGAATTTTGTAGCGTCGGAACGTAACACTGGCGTGTTAATAGCTCAAAAGCCAAACGGGCAGCCGTTGACCAGAAGCGCAATGAGTCGCCAAAAACGAAGCCATGTGGAGCAGTGGCGGGGAGCGCAAGCAGCAAGTCTAGAGCTGCACCTGCCTCAAGCATCAACGTATCGATGGTCCACCAACGCAATGTCACATTGCCAGCGGCAGTGCGTTCAACCAGGAGAGCGGGCGAGGGTAGCGGTCCCTTCGTGGTTGAGGGCAGGCGTACAGTCAATGTGCCGGGATGCGCGCTCTGCGCAAGCAGGCCGCCAGCAATGTCGTCGAGCAGCGCGGTCGCTTCAGCAGGCACAAGGGCATAAGGATATGGCAACGCGCTTGTGTGTCGCGTTGTTGGGACGATGTTGTGCTGTGCCAGATCAAACATGCTGGAAGATTCCGCCCAGAGATGCAACGTGCCAGATGCGAGATTCTCCCAGAGTGCATGTAAAACAATCAAAGTCTGTCTGTTCTCCTCCCACGATGAGCGGTGTTATTCTGGCAGATGCGCCAGAGACGACTTTACTTCGATATAGCGCGCCAGGATAAAAACGAGGTCTGAGAGGCGGTTAAGATAGCGCACTACTTCCGTATTGTGGATAACGCCATCATGCAGTAATTTCACCGCCATGCGTTCGGCGCGGCGGATAATAGTGCGCGCCAGATCGAGGGCCGCACCATCAAGAGTATCACCGGGGATAATAAACTTATTTGGGATCTCCACTTCGCGTTTGAGGTCTTCTTCCACCTGCTCAAGGCGTTGTACGTGTGCGATAGTCATCTTGAGACCCATTTTCTCATAATTTTCAGGTGGAGTTGCCAGTTCGCCCATTAACAAATAAAGTTCTTGTTGAATCTGATAAATAAGATCTTTGACCTTTTGATCTTGCGTGATGGCACGCGCCAAACCCAACGCCGATGTTGCCTCATCGACTGTGCCAAAGGTGTCTGGGCGTGGATCATATTTGGGCACGCGTTGCTCGCCCAATAAACCTGTATACCCTGTATCGCCTGTACCTGTTGTAACTTTTGCCATATTGTCTTGTCCTCAATTCTATAAAATTGTAGCATATACTATCAAATTATTCGACATAGTGATAGGCACGGCTCACGCGTCGCCAATCCATCTCACGCCCACGCACAGGACGCTCCTGATCTAGCGGCTCTAATTTGTTAGTTGCCAGCAAACGACGGCGTAGATTAGAGAGGTCGATCTGCTCATCGGGAGGGAAAAATGCGCGGTAGAGGAGCGTTGCTTCCGCCAGCGTCAGGCTGCCGTCGCCTACAAGAGGCTCTTTGAGCATTCCTAACGGGCGCGTCTCTTTGCCAAAGGTGATGTCTGGCTCGCGTTTCCACCATTCGTCCTCATTTTTCGCATTCCCCATGCTTCCCATGTCTGCCAGATAGCGTAAAACGATCTCTGGCTCACGCTGTACCTGAGAGCGCAAGGCGTGCAGGGCACCTTGCACAATAGGCAGCATCTCAGCATCGAGCGCACGTTGCCCAGAGGCGATATCGGCAACCGCAACCCACTCGACACGCAAGCTCGGCACAGGGTTCTTGCGCAAATTGGCACGCAATTCGTCACGATTAGCACGCAACAAAATACTATGAATCAGCGAGACCGCAGCACCCTGTTCGGCACTGCCCCACACATGAATCTGTTGCTCTTGCCAACCCGCTTTCAATTGCAAGAGCGTAGATTGCGTGGGCCAGAGCAATAAAGCGTCCATTGTGCGCTCTACAGCATCGGAAACGGCTTCATTGCCAAGCACAAGGCGCATGGGCGATCCCCAGGGACCTTCGCGCAGTAACACCCAAAGGGACCAATCGCGAATGGCAAAAATAACAACATTAGCAGTAACAATCAGGCGGCGCGGTGTAGTATCGCGCATATCACGAACAGGTTGCGCAACGATAGGCGTATTTGGTCTAGGCAATAGAGTACTCATAAAAGGCGCGCTCCCAATAAACAGTATAATAAACACATAGAAACCAATAAACAGAGTTTACAGTATCAATGGTTCTGTTACTATGGATTGTACCTATTCTCATCATTACATGCAAGTACATTGCTTCTGCTGGCTAAACAGGTGATACTCACAACCGTTTCTTGCCGGCCAAAAGCTATCTTCAGACAACAAGAGGCCCACACGGGAGCAATCTAGCTCGTGTGGGTCTTTTTATAGGAGCCAAAAATTTATGAGAAACTATCCGCGCAATGACTCAAAAGCCTATCTAGCGTCCAAAAATGAGATGCAGGGCCAGAGCAACACCAGCAGACAGCAGAAGAGCCAGAAGTTGCAGGTAGAGAATACGATAGCGCAGAAGTATCGCACGCTTATCGAGGGCGATAGCTTTAGAGCCGCTAGAGAGCCGAACCTGTTGTTTCTGTTGCATAGTCATTATCCTTTTGTCATTGAACCATAGTACTCGCATTCGTGTTACACTGGAAATGACAGCGCGCTTGCGAGATCAGCTTATCCACAGTGTCTTACCTGATGCCACCAGAGCGTACTATCTCCATCTGACTAATACTATATACGCTGATAGGATACTTCTGGTTGCTATTCTCTATAAGAATACCTGATAACGCGAAAAAAATCTATGCTATTGGTCACAATGTCCATTTTTTGTGCGCTCCAGTTTCAGCTACAAGAGCGGTCGCGTCACACAACAACTGGATGGATGGTACAGTAAAAACCTACCCGTGTAAGGCGTCATTCGGTCCCTACCGTGTTTGTATTTTGTACCTCTTGCACAAGCGATGGCTCGCTCTCACTCGGTTTATAGAGCAGGTCGCTATGGAATTCTAGCAGGCGGCGCGCCTTGGCATATTCTTTATCGAGTAGGATGCGAAACATC
>DAICZM010000559.1 GCA_027311145.1 Ktedonobacterales bacterium | reverse complement strand
CCATAACACCTATCCCAACTCGTAGACTTTCACTCCACCCTCCTGTTAAACTTATTGCATACCTGTGAATAATGCAGCGACTCACCTCGCTTGTTGTAAATTTATTACGTGGAAGGACATCATCCATGATTATACAGAGAACGAGCAATGATCTACACGAGGCGATAATACACACCATGCCGGGTGCTGTTCAAGCTGCTCTTGAGACTCTTTACCAGACACAAGCGCGCAAAATGCCACAGAAGCGCATGACTCGCCCTGCCATTCAACGCTGGGTCTGCGAGGTGTGTGGAATGCCCCATAACGGCCCAATGCCCGATGCTTGCGAGAGCTGTGGTCGCACCGACGCACTTGTCCCAGAACGCCATCCGCGCACCGAAATGTTTAGCCGCGGGTAGTATAGAGGAGAGGACAAAACTATCTCTGTAGTGCCTGCTTGCTATATTCACATCATGGGCAGCCATCCTTTGCTGTTTAAGGGAGAGCTGCCCATGATGCTGCTCTGCTATCGTAGTTGCCGAACGGCCTCGTAGAGCAGGATAGCTGTGGCCATTGCCACATTCAGCGACTCCACCCCATTCGCCAGGGGAATACTGAGCGTCGCGGTGGCAAGAGCGCGCGCCTGCGCGGATGGGCCATGCGCCTCGTTGCCCACAATGAGCGCAAATGGGGTACGCAAATCGTAGGTATAATAGAGGACAGGGCTACCGGCCTCAGCAAGCAAAACACGTGGGGCTGCCGCACAATGTTCTTGAATGCGCAAAGCCATTTCTGTCCAGGTCAGATCACTTTCGATGGGCAGAGCGATGTGCGCCCCCGCCGCAGCGCGTACCACTTTTGGGCTGAAGCAGTCTACGCAATTCGGTGTTAACAATACGGCGGCAACATCAGCGGCCAGGGCTGTGCGCAGGATGGTTCCCATGTTGCCAGGGTCTGCGATATCATCTAAAATGAGCAGGGTGGGACGTGGCACATCGGGGAGACGGCGCGCGCGGGCCTCTGCGGGGCGCAATGCTGCCAGCGGCAAGACGGAAACAACCCCCTGAGCAGTCTGCACGTCACTCAATGCCTCGATAACACGCACACTCACCTCGACCAACCGCTGCGGTGGTAGACCAGTGCGGTGTAAAATACGATGCAGAAGATGTGTACCTTCTGGCGTGCGTTGCAGCAACTCAGGCTGGTAATAAATTTCGTGCGGCTGAATATGCGCTGCGAGCAGGGCATCAAGCAGATGTGGCCCTTCCATCAAAAAGAGACCACTTTTCTTGCGTCCACGTGCTGTTTGCAGGTCACACAGCGCACTAATGCGGGGATTTGATGGGCTAGTAATCAGTGGCATGTTGCCCACCTCGTTTCATCAAAAAACGCGATGAACCGCTTTTTCTATGAAAGGGGCGTTTCATCGCGTTCTACGGTACTATTTCTATGCCTGTGCAATGCTGTTGAGAGCCTGCTCAACGAGAGCGGTGAAGGCCGCCTCATCATGCACCGCCATCTCCGCCAGCATCTTGCGATCAATGTCAATGTTGGCAGTGTGGATGGCATGCATCAAACGGCTATAGCTCACGCCACGCATACGCGCTGCGGCGTTGATGCGCACGATCCACAACTGGCGCATATCGCGTTTGCGGTTACGACGGTCGCGGTACATATAGGCCAATGAACGCATGACCGACTCATGTGCCGGTCGAAACAAACGTTTGCGTGTGCCACGATGGCCTTCCGCCAACTGCAACAGCTTCTTATGTTTCTTATGGGCGGGTACGCCGCGTTTTACTCTGGGCATGTCCTGTATTCTCCTTCAAACGATAGGAATGATTAGAATGCGTAAGGTAAGAGACGTTTCAGGCGACGAGTATCACCCGTTGCAAGCTGAAAGCTTTTATCGGCTGAACGAATAGACTCTGGCGACTTGTGGCGGCGCAGATGGCTAATCGCAACCTTACGGCGCAGGAACTTCCCAGAAGCGGTCACTTTAACCCGCTTGGCCATGGCTTTATGGGTCTTGAGTTTCTGTTTCATGACTCTTTCTTTCTGTTCTGTATAGCAGGGTTCCGCGTGATGAAATGCGGAGCGGTCTAGTGGGTTGAAACTATTTCAATCCATTTTGCTCATCAAAGGCGAAGAGGGGCCTTTTTCACGAGCCTATCTCACTTGCCTGCCGAGTATAACATACAACGGCAGCTCTGACAAGTAGGAATGAGGAGAAAAATCCACGTGCCGTGCTACAATAAGGCTAGCTCTCAGGGGAAACGCGAGCTTTCTCTTGCCCGTTAGCTCACCAATAATCAGCTAATCAGCTATTTACTAAAAAACATCATTACACTGGAAGGAGTCTTGCAGCATGTCACAAGCACAAGATGCCGTTACTGGTTATCTCGCACAACACACAGACGAGGCGCAACAGATTCTTGAACAGCTTTGCCGCCAACCAAGCATCGCCGCACAAGGCGTTGGCATCACGGAGATGTCCACACTCGTTGAACACTTACTACAAGATGTTGGTTTCACAACACAACGCTTACTGGTCGAGGGCGCACCACCCGCGATCTACGGCGAACTGCGAGGCCGCAGTCCCTATACGCTGCTGCTCTACAACCATTACGATGTACAACCGGCAGAACCCCTGGAACTCTGGCACTCGCCTGCTTTTGAGCCAACGGTGCGTGACGGCAAGCTCTATGCGCGTGGCGTGGCGGACAACAAAGGCGAGATTGCTGCCCGTCTAGCCGCCATTCGGGCCTTGCGGTCCGCCCATGGCGAGCTACCCATCACACTGCGCTGGATTATTGAAGGCGAAGAAGAGATTGGCAGCCCCCACTTTGAGGGCATTGCCGCGCACTATGCCGATCTCTTGCGCGCTGATGGCTGCCTGTGGGAAGGGGCTGGCTTCGACAAGGATGACCGCCCCACGCTCAGCCTGGGCACAAA
>DAICZM010000558.1 GCA_027311145.1 Ktedonobacterales bacterium | reverse complement strand
CACACCGTCTTTATCAATACGCTGCTCGATAGCGCACAACTCGTCTTGCCAGAAGGCTTTGACAAGCGCAAACTGACCTACCACGACCCTTGCTATATCGGACGCTACAATGATGTCTACGAAGAGCCACGCCGCGTGCTAACCGTCATTAGCAGCAATGGCGTGACGGAGATGCGCCGCCATAAGAGCAAGAGTTTCTGCTGTGGTGGCGGTGGTGGACGCGCATGGATGGAGGAGAAGACGGGATCACGTGTCAACCAAACACGTATTAAAGAGGCACTGGAGACCGAGGCCGAGGTGGTTGCTGCCGCGTGTCCCTTCTGCATCACGATGTTCGAGGATGGGGTGAAGGGCGTCGAGGCCGAGGATAGGCTGAAGATCGAGGATATCTCCGAGATCATTGTGCGCGCAATCGACAAAAAGTAACAATCTAGCAGCAGCAGACGGCTCTAGCGCGTGTTAGGGCCGTCTATTGCTCATTGATTGTTACTGAAACCACTTCACCAGCACAGTACCGTAAAACCTATGATATACTGGCAACGGAAATTACGTTAAACTATATTGTTAAACTATATTTAGGAAAGGGGGAATAATAATTGATTACGCAGATTGAACTGGATGGCTTCAAAACATTTAGCGATTTTAAGCTAGAATTATCCCCTTTTCAAGTTATTGTTGGTCCAAATGGAGCGGGCAAAAGCAATCTGTTCGATGCGCTCCATCTTTTAACACGTCTCGTCGATACTGATCTCCGTTCAGCATTTCAAGAGCTACGGGGAAATTCAGTAGAGTTGTTTACAACATATTCTAACGGGCAAGCAGCGAATAAGATGAGAATAGCGGTTGAGATGTTCGTTGACCGCACAATACAAGATAGTTGGGGAGCATCTGCCGAGTTAAAATATACCAGAATGCGTTACGAATTGGAGATATCGCGTCATATTGACGAACAGGGACTCGAACGCTTATACGTAACGCATGAGTCGTTAAAAGCGATTGCGCGTGGTGATGATCGCTGGACTAAGAGACATGGACTTTCCACACAAAACGGGTGGCTGCCCAAACTTACAGGAGGTAGAACCTCCTTTATTTCTACCGAACAAGAAACCATTCATCTCCATCAAGATGGACGTGGAGGAAGAAAATCATCCGTTGCAGAGAAGATAGAGCGTACTGTCCTCAGCGGAGTAAGCAATACCGAGTTTCCACATGCTTTTGCTGCACGAGAAGAGATTCGCAACTGGAAATTCCTTCAGCTTAACCCAGAAGTATTGCGCTACCCCAGTTCTATGCTTGCAACACCTCATCTTTCAGCAGATGGGCAAAATCTCGCAACCACATTGGCAAGAATGCAGGCGGAAGAATATTATAGTCTTACCGATGTTTCCAGCGATCTCGCAAATCTTGTACCCGGCATTCTTAAAATCGAGGTAGAAAAAGATCAGCCACGTAACCAGTATCTTGTAAAAGCTCTCATGCAAGATCAAACGTGGTTTTCATCACGTGTACTCTCTGATGGCACATTGCGCATGCTAGCACTGGCAACATTAAAAAACGATCCTGAACATCAGGGGGTCCTCTGCTTTGAAGAACCCGAAAATGGTGTCCATCCATCACGCTTAACTAATATTGCTCATCTTTTACATGCACTGGCAACAGATTTTCAAGATGAGCAACAAAAGAGCCTGCCATTGCGACAATTACTAGTTAACACCCACTCGCCTATCTTCATCAGCCAGCCTGATGTAAGAGATGCGCTACTCTTTGCATACACAGTTGCCCGTGTAAACCCGTCTACACCAGAAACGCCATTCCAGAGGGTTACACGGATTGTGCCTATCTCAAAAGAACTTCTCCAGCTACAATTTAAAGAGTTTGTAGTGAGCAAGGAAGAAGAAACATATACGATAGAGCAGATTAAACGCTATCTTGACAGCGATCAGCTTGATGAAGCACGGAGCACTCTTATCTGAGGAGTATGTTGAATGTCAATATTAGTTTTGGCTCTGTACGCTGAGGGTCCCACCGATAGACGATTTCTTCCTGTATTTATTCAAATCAAGCTTTCACAGATGAACTTGCGAAGACTTTTGAACAACTCCACTTCATCTCTTACGGCTCGTACCACTAAACACCTTGCCCATTCCCTCACACGGCTTCGTGTATGCTAGAATAAGGTTTATTCAAGGACAAGAACGTCGTATTCTACACAGGCAGGGGATAGTAGTATGTCCAGTGCTTTTGGCATAGAGATCGCGATTACATTTCTACTCATTTTCGCGAACAGTTTTTTCGCGGCGGCCGAGATCGCCATTGTTTCTGCGCGCAAGAGTCGGCTGCAACAACAGGCCGATGGAGGCAATGGCAGGGCGCGTCAAGCCCTGAGTCTAGCAGAGCAACCGGAGCGTTTTTTGGCAACGGTCCAGGTTGGGATCACGCTGATCAGCACGCTGGCAGCCGCTTTTACAGGAGCGAACATCAGCATACCACTGGCACAACTGATTGCGCGCGTGCCTTCACTTGCCCCATACGCTTCATCTATCGCGCTCGCCATCGTCGTCATTCTGCTGACCTATTTTTCGCTTGTGATTGGTGAACTGGTTCCCAAACGGCTGGCACTGCAATCAGCAGAGCGCATCGCTATCGAGTCCGCTTCATTTATGGTCATGCTCTCTGGCCTGCTGCACCCTCTGATTGCTCTTTTGAATGGCTCAGTGGGTATCGTCCTCTTCTTGCTCGGCAGATCGAAAACGCAGGCCACGCCAGTAACTGAGGAAGATATCGTCTATCTTGCACGCGAAGGCATAGTCAGCGGAACAGTTGAGACAGGCGAGGAAGAATTTATCAGCCGCGTTTTCCGTTTCACAGATCGGCCCGTGAGTGCTATTCTGACGCCACGCACAGAGATCGTCGCGGTTGAGGTCGGCACACCTATTAAA
>DAICZM010000557.1 GCA_027311145.1 Ktedonobacterales bacterium | reverse complement strand
CAGCAGTCGCTCCTATATCCAGACAACACAACGAACCAGTCGTGCAAAGTCTTGATGATTACCTCCGGCAACGGGCGAAAGGCGGACATGCATGAGCAATTTCCTCGCGCTCGCCACCGTCACGGCAACGCTCAGCCAGGTTATCCAGGCAGCCATTGATGTAGATGTGCCAGGAGCCAGAGTAACGACTGTGCGCCCAGATCTTGCAGGGAATGGTGCGACCGAATCAAAAGTCAACGTGTTTTTGTATCAGGTCACGACAAACGCGGCGTTTCGCAATGCCGATCTACCCACGCGCCGCGCTGATGGCTCACTTGCACAAAAACCTAAAGTGGCCCTTGACTTACACTATCTACTGACCTTCTATGGTGATGAAATCGAACTGATTCCTCAACAATTATTAGGCAGCATCGTGCGCACGATGCATAGCCAGCCAATGTTGACCCGCGATCAGATTAACAGCACCATTAGTGGAGGCACATTCTCGTTTCTAGCAACCTCCGACCTAGCGGATGAAGTTGAGCTAGTTAAGTTTACGCCTATTCCGCTCTCTATCGATGAAATCTCAAAACTCTGGTCAATGCTTTTGCAAACCCCGTATGCACTCTCAATCATTTATATAGGAACAGTTGTCTTGATCGAGGGCAACGAAGTTCCGCGCCAACCGCTTCCCGTCAAAAAACCACTGGTTTATGTCCTACCTTTTAGCGCACCTGTTCTCAGCACAATCTATCCTACGACTGCCGAAAATCTGCTCCCACAGCAGCGTGCCAACCAGCCTATTCGCCTGAGCGATACGCTCACCATACTGGGGCAACACCTGCGCGGCAGCAATACGCTGACCACAAACGTCAAGATTTCTGGGCAACTAGCAACAAGCACGCCGATAGATGGCAACCCCAATAAGCTCAGCATCACCTTGCCCACCACACTCTATGCAGGTGTACAAGGATTACAAGTCGTCCAGTCACTCCTGCTTGGCGACCCAAACAACCCTGACAATCCCGATCCAAATATCGCCAAACCACACGATGGTTTTGAATCAAATGTACTACCTTTTGTGCTACACCCAACTATCACCACTATTGCTCCCATCAGTCCAGCAAGCATCATCACCGATGCGAATGGCAACATTGCCACTACCATCACACTGACACTTGCTCCGTCTGTCGGGCCGCGCCAGCGTGTCATGCTTTTGCTTAACGAACTTCCTCATGGCAATAACCATGCCTATACCTTTTCTACACCTGCACGGATAGCAGATACCAATACGCTTGCATTCTCAATCAGCGGCGTTGCAAAGGCCATTTATATATTGCGCGTCCAGGTCGATGGCGCGGACAGCTTGATTGGAACAGGCAACGATCAGATAGACCTCTCATAAGGTATGTATGTGATGATAAGTACACACGAAACAAACAATTGGCAAGAAGCTAACCAGAGCTACCTGACCGTCGCACTGGCATGGTTGCGTCTGCGTCTGGAACACCTGATACAGTCAGCGTCTTCCTCGACACCAGCCATGCAACAAAAGCAAGAGCCGCAACATCGTGGCCTATTCGGTGGACAGCCCGAACAGCATCAAATATCTACCACGCTACCTAAAGCAGAAGATCAGCTAAAAGAACACACTAACAGTCTGAACGCCTTTGAAACACAAACACCTGCACCCGCCCTTATCACGCTAAGCAAACGCCTGGGCCTCTCGCGTTTCGAGCGTGACACGTTACTGTTATGCATTGCAATGGAACTGGATACGCGCATAGCGACTTTGTGTGCCCATGCGCAAGGTGATACAAATCGACTCTATCCAACATTTGCGCTGGCCTTTGCGCTTTTCGACAACCCGAGTTGGGATATGCTTTCGCCCGAACGTCCTTTACGCCACTGGCGGCTCATCGAGATCAACCAGCCTAATACCCAACCACTGACGGTGAGCGCACTTCGCGCCGATGAGCGCATTGTAAATTACGTCAAAGGCCTGGATTACCTGGATGATCGATTAGCCTCGCTGATCGTGCCACTGGAAATTGAGACAGATCACACATCGCTTCCGCCCTCACAGACAACGTTGGTGAAAACTATTGTCCATCATTGGGAGCATGCCGATGCTGCATTGCCGCTGCTCCAATTGGTCGGGCCGGACACACTGAGCAAGCAGCTCGTCGCCTATCACGCCAGCGCAACCCTCCACCGCCATCTGTATCGCATACCAGCGGAGCTGTTTCCACAAGCATCAACGGACATCGAACTGCTCGCACGGCTCTGTCATCGCGAAAGCTTGCTATTACCACTCGCGCTCTATCTAGATGCCCAGGAAAGTGCCCATACCCTTAGCGAACACATGTCACCCCCCCTCACGCGCTTTCTGGCACGCAGCGAGGGCATATTTTTCCTGAGTGTGCGCGAAACCTGGACACATACAGGCCGACCAACCATCTCATTAGATGTTGAGAAACCCACCACACAAGAACAGCAGCAGGCATGGCAATCCGCGCTGGGTGAGGATGCCGATGCCAGCAAGCTACCTGCCCTGCTCGTGAGCCAGTTTAGCCTGAACATACCCACTATTCAGCGCATCGCCACCGAAACTCGCAGAGAAAAACAGGAGACTGGTGATCCTGACACACAAGACCTGCAAGAAGACCTCTGGGACGCCTGTCGCATGACAACACGCCCACGTCTAGATCTGCTAGCTCAACGCCTGACCCTAAAAGCAAGTTGGGATGATCTGGTCTTGCCACCCGACGAGACCACTATCCTTCAACAGATCACCACCCAAGTCTATCAGCGCAGCAAAGTCTATGAAGAATGGGGCTTTGCCGATAAAATGAATCGCGGTCTTGGCATCAACGCACTTTTCGCGGGTGAAAGCGGGACAGGCAAAACAATGGCTGCCGAGGTTATCGCCAACATCCTACATCTCTATCTCTATCGTAT
>DAICZM010000556.1 GCA_027311145.1 Ktedonobacterales bacterium | reverse complement strand
CCGTCCCCCTGTCGCTGCCGAAGCTCCAGATTTTGTGCGCAATGTACTCGCTCCTATGATGATTGGTGATGGTGATCTTTTGCCGGTGAGTGCGCTCCCCAATGATGGAACCTATCCATCTGGCACGGCGCAATGGGAAAAACGCAATATTGCCGAGATAGTTCCTGAATGGGACCCAAACATCTGCATCCAATGCGGCAAATGCGTGATGGTCTGTCCACATGCCGTTATCCGCATGAAGGTCTACAGCCCGGCAGAGCTGGTGGGTGCGCCTGATACCTTCCTCTCAACGGAGGCGCGTTTCAAAGAATTTCCCGATATGAAGTACACACTGCAAGTTGCGCCAGAGGATTGCACGGGGTGCAGCTTGTGTGTTGAAGCCTGTCCTGTCAAAGATAAGAGGCAGGTGGGGCATAAGGCGGTTAATATGGTGGCGCAACCGCCCGTGCGTGAGCGCGAGAAGAAAAACTGGGAGTTTTTCCTGACGTTGCCCGAAGTTGATCGCACAAAGGTCAATCTGGCGGCCATCAAAGATTCGCAGTTGACGCAGCCGCTCTTTGAGTTCTCAGGGGCCTGTTCCGGTTGTGGTGAGACACCCTATATCAAGCTGGCGACGCAACTCTTTGGTGATCGCATGGTTGTTGCCAATGCGACGGGCTGTTCATCCATTTATGGTGGTAACCTGCCTACAACGCCCTGGACGTTTAACGCGGATGGGCGTGGACCCGCGTGGTCGAACTCGCTGTTTGAGGATAATGCCGAGTTTGGTCTAGGTATGCGCGTTGCTTTAGACAAACAGCAGGAGTACGCCTGCGAACTACTGGCGCATACGCGAGAACTGGTGGGCGAAGAACTGGCGGACGCTATTCTTGATGCCAATCAGTCCAACGAGATAGGTATTCTGGCGCAGCGTGAGCGTGTCACGTTGCTCAAGCAGCATATTCAACAGGCAATAGAGGTGGAAAAAGATCAGCATGATATCGTGTCGGTGGCACGTCTGCAAAATTTGCTTGGTCTTGCGGATATGTTTGTGCAGAAGAGTGTCTGGATTATTGGTGGTGATGGTTGGGCTTATGACATCGGCTATGGTGGTCTTGACCACGTGTTAGCTTCTGGACGCAACGTTAACATTCTCGTGCTGGATACTGAGGTTTACTCCAATACAGGCGGTCAAGCGTCGAAATCGACGCCACGAGCTGCCGTTGCCAAATTCGCGGCACGCGGGAAGGCTCTCCAAAAGAAAGACCTGGGCATGCTGGCGATGGCCTATGGCAATGTCTATGTGGCGCGTGTGGCGATGGGTGCGAACGATCAGCAGACGTTGCGTGCCTTCCTGGAAGCGGAAGCCTATGATGGTCCTTCGCTGATTATTGCCTATAGCCATTGTATTGCGCATGGCATCGACATGGCGAAAGGTCTCGATCAGCAGAAGCGTGCCGTGCAGTCGGGTCACTGGTTTTTGTATCGCTATAATCCCCTGTATGTTGCTGAAGGTAAGAATCCGCTCGTGATTGACTCGAAAGAGCCGAGCCTGCCCTTTGAAGAGTATGCTTACAACGAGACACGTTATCGGATGCTTGTGCGCAGCAATGAGGAGCGGGCAGAGACGTTGATGGATTTGGCGAAGCAGGATGCACGTGATCAATGGGCCTTGTATCAACAGATGGCCCATCAGAGCGGACACGACGATCATCAGGATAAAGAGCATGGTGAGAAGGATTAGGAGGGCATCGTATGGCAATACTTGATTTGACGACAAGCTATATGGGGTTGCAGTTAAAGAACCCACTTGTGGCTTCGGCTTCGCCACTGTCGAAAAAGCTGGATAATGTACGCCGTTTGGAAGATGCAGGAGCATCGGCAATTGTGATGTATTCGTTGTTTGAAGAGCAAATCACGCACGAGGGCAACGAGCTAGATCACTATCTGGAACGTGGCACACATAGCTATGCCGAGGCCATCAGCTACTTTCCTGATCTCGATCATTATAACCTGGAACCGGATACCTATCTGGAGCATCTCCAGCGTGTCAAAAAAGCAGTGCATATTCCCGTGATCGGCAGCCTTAACGGCGTTTCGTCTGGTGGTTGGGTGCAGTATGCGCGGAAGATGGAGCAGGCGGGAGCCGATGCCATTGAGCTGAACTGCTACTATCTACCCACAGACATTGATCTGAGCAGCGCGGAACTAGAAGATGTGTATGTCAATCTGGTCAAGGATGTGCGCGCGATGGTCAAGATACCGCTCGCCCTCAAACTCAGTCCATTCTTCACCGCTTTACCGTATGTGGCGCGGCGTTTTGTCGATGCAGGTGCGGATGCCCTGGTGCTATTCAACCGTTTCTACCAGCCCGACCTCGATCTGGAAACGTTAGAGGTTGTGCCAAACCTGGAACTCAGCACCTCGCGTGACTTGCGTTTGCCCTTGCGCTGGATAGCACTGCTCTATGGGCGTGTTCAAGTGGACCTAGCCTTGACCAGTGGGGTTCACTCGGCGCGTGATGTGCTGAAAGCGATGATGGCGGGTGCGAATGTGGCGATGACCACCTCAGAGTTGCTGGCACACGGCGTTGGGCGGATGGGGGCAATTCTCTCGGATGTACGTATGTGGATGGAAGAACACGAATACGAGTCGATTGTCTCGATGCGTGGCAGCATGAGCCAGCAGGCTGTTGCGGAACCTGCCGCCTTCGAGCGTGCCAACTACATGCGTGCCCTGAACTCCTTTGACCGCTATCTGCCGTAGTGGGGTAGAAGCTACACTTGTCGATTTGAAGCATGGGAAATGGCATACAACAGACCACGAGAGCCAATATAGCGGCTCTCGTGGTCTGTTGTGAGGCGTAGATTTTAATTTTTTCAATCTCACTCTTCTGCTATCAGGCGTTCATACAGTGGTTCCTCTTTTTCTTCGGCAGATATCTCTTGCCACTGCTTGAGTTGGTCATTATC
>DAICZM010000555.1 GCA_027311145.1 Ktedonobacterales bacterium | reverse complement strand
TGCCAGTGCCGTCGCCGCACGTCATCTACAACGTACCGGTGTACGTCAACTTGGGTTGGCTCTCCAATGGCAGAGTGCAACGATAAGCCAGGCACAAAGTATACAGGCACAAACCGAAGGCGCATTGCTAGGCCTCTACTCCTTCCGCCAGTACCAGCAAAAAGAGTCCCGCACGGGCGAAAAAGGCGTCTCACATGTGCAAATTGTGACTGAAAACACACACAGCACTGTCGAACAGGCCATTCAGCATGGACGCGCCCTGGCGGAAGCGACAAACTTCGCTCGCGATCTGGTTAATGAACCACCCAATGTACTCACACCGGGCGAACTCGTTAACCGAGCAAGCAGCATGGCCCGCCAATTTGGACTCGATTGCGAAGTATTTGATCGCACAAAGATCGCTGCAATGGGTATGGGTGGCATCCTGGGTGTCACCAAAGGGAGTGCAGAACCGCCCTATTTCATTATCCTGCGCTATCGCGGCGCGCCACAGAGCAAAGAACCCGGTGTGGCCTTTGTCGGTAAAGGCATCACCTTCGATACGGGTGGCATCTCGCTCAAACCGGCTGACCGCATGGACGAAATGAAAGGCGATATGGGTGGAGCAGCAGCCGTGCTTGGAGCAATGCAAGCTATTGCCGCCCTCAAACCTACCATCAACATCACGGGCATTGTGCCAACCTGTGAAAACATGCCCAGTGGCACTGCCTATCATCCTGGCGATATTCTGCGCATTATGAACGGCAAAACTATCGAGATCGTCAATACCGACGCCGAGGGTCGCTTGATTCTGGCCGATGCACTCTCTTATGCCTCAAAAGAAGGCTACTCGCCTATTCTTGATCTGGCCACGCTCACGGGCGGCATCGTGGTCGCGCTGGGCAATAAAATGACAGGTCTCTTCAGCAATAACGAGCAGCTTACCAGCGAAATCATTGCCGCAGGCCACAGCGCGGGCGAAAAGTTCTGGCCCATGCCATTGGACGATGACTACAACGAGCAGATCAAAAGCGAGATCGCCGATGTCAAACAGACTGGAGGCCGCGGAGCTTCCTCAGTAACCGCCGCGAAAATCCTGGAACAATTTGTCAGTAACGTCCAATGGGCACATCTGGATATTGCTGGCACGAGCTATGTCGATAGCGTCAAACCCGCACAGGAGAAGGGCGCGACAGGCGTCGGTGTGCGCACACTGGTTGAATTTGCCCTACACAAAGCGCAATAACAGCATCGTTTAGGTACATACACGCAAGGAGGAGTGGGCGACTGTCCGCTTATCGCTAGCTCCTCCTTGTCTTAGGTCAAACGTGATTGCCAACAGGCCGAACGATATGCGTCATTCTTGGGCATGCATGATAGCTATTGCTCGGCTTGATCCCTCACGCGAGCGCGTGCTGTAAAGCTGCCTGCGCCGCGTAATAGCCACACATGCCGTGTACGCCCCCACCCGGGGGTGTCGAGGATGAACAGAGATAGACACGCTCGTTTGGCGTCGTATAGGGGTTCAGACGCGGAAGAGGGCGCGTGAATAGCTGTCGCAGCGTCGAGGCTCCGCCGTTGATATCACCGCCGATATAGTTGGCATTGTACAGTTCCATATCGGCAGGCGTCATCACATGGCGTGCCAGCACATGCTCACGAAAGCCCGGCGCGAAGCGTTCGATCTGCGCCTCGATGCGTGCTGTCATATCAACGGTTGAGCCGTTTGGCACATGGCAATACGCCCACGCAGTATGCTTGCCAGCGGGAGCGCGTGTGGGGTCAAACAGGCTCTGCTGCGCGACCAGCACATAGGGCCGTTCAGGAGCGACATTCTGCCATATCTGGCGTTCCGAGCATGCAATCTCCTCTAACGTGCCACCAAGATGCACGGTCCCCGCCAGCAAACACTCCTGCGCCTTCCAGGGAATCGGCCCGTCCAAGGCGTAATCAATCTTGAAAGCCCCTGGACCATAGCGATAGCGTTGCAAACGCTGCTGGTAGGACTGTGGCAGATGTTCACCCGCAATACGCACCAACTGGCGCGGCGTTACATCAAACAACACGGCACGAGCAGTAGGCAACTGCTCCATTGAGGTCACTTCCACTCCTGTAACAATCTCACCACCCAACACACACAAGTAGTTCGCCAGCGCATCGACAATCTTTTGTGAACCACCGCGCGGAACAGGCCAGCCCAGAGCATGACCAGCAACGCCTAGCATCAGCCCAAAGGCTGCGCTAGGCATCTGTTCCAGCGGCAGCATTGAATGGGCGGCCATGCCCGCAAAGAGTGCGCGCGCACGCTCTCCGCGAAAGAAGTGCTGTGCTAACCCTTGCGCGGAACGCAGGGCCAGCAGACCGAAATGTGTCATCAGAAGGGGATGACGCGCCGATTGCACACGCAACGGTCCTAGAAACGCCTCTGCCAGTCTATCCCAAGAGTGCGCCAGTGGCTCCATCAAACGTGCATACGCCAGGGCATCGCAGCCAAGCGTTTCGCCCGTTGCCTCGACTGACCGCTCAAGCAGCATTGCAGACCCATCATCGAGCGGATGGGCCAGCGGCACGGGAGGATGCTGCCATTCCAGACCATACTGAGCAAGCGGAAGAGCGCGAAAGAAGGGCGAGCCAATACCCAGGGGATGAATTGCCGAGCAGACATCATGCACAAAGCCCGGCAACGTCAGCTCTTTTGAACGCGCACCGCCGCCAATCGTCTCTTTCGCCTCAAACACGCACACCGAACGCCCTGCTCGCGCCAGCGTCACGGCAGCCGCCAGACCATTTGGGCCAGACCCGACAACAATCGCGTCATAGACCACACCTCTGCTCATAGTAACTTCCTTCTTCTCTATTATTCATAGCATACAACGAGACGTTGCATAACAGCATATTGCATAGTTATAGCTAGCCATTCTTTCCAGAGCGTGCTATACTTTTCGGTATGAGTGACATCACTATTCATATCCGCTATTTCGCATCATTGCGTGAGCAGAGCGGGAAACAT
>DAICZM010000554.1 GCA_027311145.1 Ktedonobacterales bacterium | reverse complement strand
GTGTGTTTTTTCGCATTGTAGTGGGTTACAGATACATTTCTGAGGAAATCGTGTAGTAGTGATGGATCATATCTTTTGCCAGAGAAAGGCACTCTGCATCATCCTACATAGACAGGATAGACATATGCCACCATTACATGAAATCATCTCACCGCACTTTTTGAGCCGATTTTCCGATTTTGCATCACTAAAAGAACTCATGCTGCAAAGTGGTTGCTATAGATTCGATCCTGATGGTGCCATGTTTTGTGGGGATGAAGCCTTTTTTGATCGGTTTATTAGAGACCATACCCGTTTCCCGTCATGGCTTGATATGTACACGTGTGCAGTCAATGAATATTTTACCGCAGACATAGCGGTAATAGAGTAGGTGAATCATGGCAACAACTGATATCCTGTTTGCTGGCCTTATCACCACAGGAACAACAAGCAGTGATTCTATCACAACGACAACGACAGACGCAGCAGGAAGAAGCGGTCAATTGGATTTATCAAAGTACCGCGAACTTCTTGCTATCGTTCAATTGAAAAGCCTTTCTGGCGGTACATCACCATCAATACAGGTAGCAATCCAAACAGGTGATCAACAATCAGGAGCGGCGCAGCAATGGAATAACCTGAATACGCCGCCAACTGCCTGGACGACCACAAGCGGAGCCGAATATGTCGATAGCATCGGACCTGGACTCACAAGCACAAATGACTTAGGTGTCATTGGTAGGATTGCCTGGACACTGACAGGCGCACCAACGACATGTACCTTTTTTGTAACAGTGTACGGCAAAGACTAATCCATTTCTTGACCACGAGAGAGCGCAAGATACATTCATCTTGTGCCATTTTTGTATAAGGAGCATAAACACATGCCCGATCAACTTACTCCCTATTGGGACCCGATCAAACAGCAATTTCTCATGAGTAGCTCATCAGGGCTTATCGGCCCTGCTTCTGTTGATATCCTGCAAGCGGCATTTCGTCAAAGAAGCGTAACTTTGAGTGGTTTTCAAGCAACTGGCGCATCTGCTACTATCCCTCTTGGAATAGCTCAAAATGATGGTGTGATTGTAGGAACAAATGTTGCAGCCATTACCCCGATGGGAAGTGGGGATAGTTACACTGTTGATATTCAGAAAAATGGTGTAACTGTTCTTTCATCTGCTATAGCTCTTCTTTCTTCAACGGCGGCATATGTCTCTGTACCTGGTACATTGGCATCACCTCCTGTCTATTGCAAAGCAGGTGATTTTTTTGCAGCCGTGATTACGTATACTCATGCAACAGGTACGGCCCCTGCCAACGTCTCATTTGAAATCACCCTGGCGGAAGATCCTGGCAGGTCGGTAACAATACCAATGGGTATCGCTCCGCGTGCTGGAACAATTCAAGATGCTCGCATTTCAGCAATCACCCCCCTGACTGGAAACGCAACATTTACCGCCGATATCAGAAAAAATGGAACATCAATCCTCACAGGTGCGATGGCTCTTTTGTCAAGTACGGCAGCCCGCGCGTCTGTAACTGGAACCTTAACCGCTACAAATTTAGCCGTAGCTGCCGGAGACTTCTTTGAAGTCGTCTTTACCTCTACTCCTGGCACTGGCGTACCGCCTCAAAACGCTATTGCTCAGGTCGAATTATTCATCAACTAAGGAGGCTCCTGTATGCCCACAGTACCTTTTTCAAAAACAGGTACAGCGCCAGAGGATACGACCTGGGATTGGAGTGCTGCAACACAGCATAAAATTTTGGGTACTGATGGCGATAACTGGAAAGATTTCAAGGCTGCTCATGCGTGGTTTGATAACACAGATGGAAGTACGCCAGAAAAAGAAGTCCCCTATAAACTCCCTCATCATCGGATGGGGGAGAGTGGATTAGAGGCAGTATGGCATGGTGTCAGTAATGCCGTCGCTCGGCTCAATCAAGCCGATATCCCTGAAAGCGAAATGAAAAGTGTTTTTGATCATCTCACAAAGCATTATGCACAATGGGATAAAACGCCTCCCGAATGGGATCGCTTCCTCAAAAAAGCACAATCCCGTAAACGTCATCACTCCCCCTTACCAATGGGTCAAACACGAGCGTTAGTTATGGCAAATCGTGTTAAAGGCCAGCCAACAGCGTCTGATTTGGAATTGATTAACAACCTTGCCCGATCACCATTGAGTGAAAGTGATATCTATGTCATTCCAGCGCGTATTAGCGATGATCAAGTTGATGCGTATTTCACTCGCATGTCATCTATTACCCTTCAGAACTATGCCTCCGATGCCAGTTGCGGCGTCTCTCTTTGTGATAGTCATAGTCACTATCAGATGCCTATCGGGAGAACGTTCTTTGGGGAAACGGCAACACAAGGAAATGTACAAGCTGCGCTTTCACTTGCATACATGCTGCGCGGTATGTCTCTTCCTGGTGATATGTCATCTGATGATTATATTCGTGGTATTGAAGGCGGTATCTATCAAGATGTTAGCGTCGGCTTTGATCCGTCTGCATACTGGTGTTCTGTGTGTGATCTCAACATGCTCGATGATTTTGATTGCAATCACTGGCCGGGGCGTACATATGATACCAAAAATGGCGATGTTTTGTGCATTGCAGAAGTAGACGCACATCTGGTTGAGGAAAGCATCGTATACGAAGGCGCAAACTATGGAGCGACCATTCTCCCAAATGGAAGTGGTGACAACGGGCGAGCATTTGGAAATATCCTCTTGCTGAAAGCTGATGCTGAAGTAGAACGCGGGCGGGCTACTGCTCGTGATCTCACGTTTGTGGAGGATCATACCCATACTCGGCTTTTCCAACGCTATCACGGTATCACCCTTCCACAAACAGCAACAAAGGATACTCAAAAAACTATGACAACGAAGAAAACCACAGCCCCCAATGCTAGGGCAAGTGGTAAAAAAGAATTCTCCCAAGATAACTTGGATCGGCTGCAAGCTATCCATACTGAACATACGCGAGGCCATCGGATAGCAAAAGCCGCAACGGATACCCTTCGTAGCTTCATTAC
>DAICZM010000553.1 GCA_027311145.1 Ktedonobacterales bacterium | reverse complement strand
TCATTCACGATGAGATCGAAGCGGCCCACCCGTCTATCGTTTGTTGCCAGATAATTTTCGGCATAGCCGCGATAATGTTCAAGCTGCCGACGTGTCGCCAGACGTGGGTCAAGGCGTGCGGGGTCTACCGCGATTACAGACATACCGGCATCTAGTAACAAGCGTGTCCAACCACCAGGTGCGGCTCCGAGGTCTAGCGCATACCCGCTCTCCGGCAAGGCAACCTCAAATTCTTCCAACGCTTCCAGCAATTTGAATTCAGCGCGACTGATCTGCTCTGTGCTCTGGGCAAAATGGCGCGCCCCGCCAGGCCAGCTACTCAGATTTTCTTCTACACTCGAAATACCGAGGTACGCTGTATCCGCTGTACAGAGAATGGAAAGCACGATTTGCGGCTTTTTGATTGATTCAGTAGCTCCTGTTTCTTCACTGAAGGCTTCAGCAAGTGTCTGATTCAGGTGTCCACTGCTATATGCCCGTTCGCTAGAGAGTAGCTCCGTTTGAATAATGCGTGTCTGTACGGCAAAGTATGTGCCACGATCAAGCTGTGTGAATGTGGGAAGTAAGGAGAAACTCAAGGCTATTTGTCCGATATCCTGCTCTGTATTGGCAAGCGCGATAGCGTGCTGTACGGGAGCAAGATGGCGCACAAAGACTGGATGTGTGCGCATGGCCTTACGCATGCATGCCAGGCTATCGGCTGCTTGGCAAAGCAGGATGCCTGGTACTAACTCTTCAAGCATGCTCAAAGATGGGTCAAGTTGTTGTAACTCTGCCAGCGCGGCTTGTGAAAATTCAGGATGCGCTGTCACGAGCAGACGTTGTTCAATATTCACCGTTTCCCCTTGCCCTGTCATTGTCACTTCTATCCTCTGTTGTCTTTCAACCTATACATCTATGCCTGTGTTTTATGACTGCAAGAGATGGTGTGGCAGATAGTGTGCATGCGCATTTGCCATCTCTTGATAAATCTTCTCTGCCTTACTATACGACATTACAAGAGGATTTGCAGCTAACGCCTTAATGGCGTCGCTGCGCGTTCCCCAGAGAGCGGCATGTGCTGTCGCGCATTCATACTCTGCCAGCAAAGCGAGTAGGCCACGTTGCTCAACGCCAATACCTGCATCGTCCTGCATAAGTGGTATTGCTCCTTGTGCATCAACCCGGCAGGGCAGTTCCACAACGCGATCATGCGCGAGAAAATTGATTGCCCCCCGATTCTGCACATTCAAAATCCATTCTTCGCCAGTGTTGTGCAAAATAGAACGTAGCACATCGAGTGCGAAATTACCTTGCTTTCGGCCTGCGAGCAGTGGTTTCAGTTGAGGCACATCTTTATGGGTTTCTTCTTGATATGCATATTGCAATGCTGGGAGCCGCTGTATGAGATCTTCCGCTTGTGTTGTTCCTTTTTGTAGTAGGAACTCAAGGACCAGTTCGGGAAAATAATAGTAGTGCATGGCATGGGCCGGAATGGCCTTGTAGCTTGCAATAAGTTTTGCTAACATGACCTGTTCGTAATTAGCGAGTGTCATAGGTTGATCTGCAACATGTTCACTCCAAAGGATGATCTCTGGCAAGACGTCAAGGCCTTCGCGCCAGACCGCTGTTGTCCAGTTGCCATGATTGAGTCCTGCTGTGCGATGGTAGAGGCGGTGATCTGCTAGAGGACCAACCCCTGCCGCTGTGGCAATATGCTGAATTTCGTGCAATGGGCTATCACATACGCCAATGACGCGAATGCCACTAGATAGCGTGAGCGCTTCTGTCACAATGTTATTAGGCGTGGCGCAGTTGAGCAGAAAGGCTTTAGGGGCAACTTTCTCTATTGTCGCGGCAATGCCAGCCATTACAGGAATGGTGCGCAAAGCACAAAAGAAACCACCAGCTCCGACTGTTTCCTGTCCGATCAGGCCATGACGAAGAGGAAGATGTTCGTCAAGATAACGTGCTTGCAAGCCACCACTGCTGAATGTCGTGATAACAAAATCGGCATCAGAGAGTGCGGCTTTTTGATTTGTGGTGCGCTTCAGCGTAATAGCTACTTCGGCGTGTTTAAAAAGCTTACTCCCAAGCGTGTAAAGCAGTTCTAAACTGTCGGGGTCGCTGTCCATTAAAACGACCTCGCATCCCTGAAAATCCTGAGCATAGTGGATAAAATGTTGTATTAACTCTGCCCAATATAGACTACCAGGACCAAGAATTGCAATTTTGGCTCTCTTGCTCATCTGTTTTGCCAGTGAAACTGGTTCAGGAGTATGTTCTACTTGCATATGTGTCAACCTTTGTTGCAAAACACGATCACAATTTTCAGATATAGCGTACCATATTTGTCAGTAGGCACATCAGGGAAATGAAAGCAGTCGCCAGCACCAGAAGAGTGTAACGGCCAGAGCAAGCACCAGAATACTCAAGGCGATTTTGTGGAAGAGGTCTAAGCCGGTCATTGCCGCGCTTTGTGGGATAGCAAGCGATGGTGCGGGTAGCCAGGTGGTGGTTGCAGTGGCGGAGATAGGCGTCGTTGTGTTTGGGAAACTAAGTGTAGACCATGCAAGAGGTGTGCCACTGTTCGCGTTGCTGTCACCTATGCCTGATGTGGTTGGTTGACCGTTGCCACTGTTGGGCGGGAGCGCGCTGCTTTGTCCGTTGCTCGTGTCTATGGTGGGGGTATTGGTGATTTGCCAGTGTGTGCTGCCATCGGGTACACGGGCATATGATTGGTCGGGCAGTAGTGTGGGCACAGTGACCGTATCGATAACGATGCCGGTGATCAATAGACGTAATGTATGGTCTTGTGTGCGGGTAAATGTTTCACTAGTACGTGGAAAAACGACCAGGAAACTATGGGCCGCGAGAGCAGAGCCGCTCGGCAGATAAAATGCATTAGTATTTGGTCCACTGTCGATGCTGGTGTGGACAGCATACAGGTCGAAAGGCTGGCTCTGAGCATTGTAGAGTTCGATCCAGACATCGTTCGGGTCGAGAATGAACGCGATCCGGCCGGACCCGCCAACGAGAGTGTAC
>DAICZM010000552.1 GCA_027311145.1 Ktedonobacterales bacterium | reverse complement strand
AAGGTGATGGATGATCCAAGCAGGGAAGGTATCAATTGGCTAATTCAAGAAGTGGGTAATTTCAAAAAATTGAAACTCAATAAAGGCACTGCAGAGATACTGCAAGGCATGGACGGCAAATTGTCCGGTGTGTTCTTCACGCATCTGCACTTCGACCATATCACTGGCATGCCCGATATTCCAGATGATGTGCCGCTGTATATCGGCGCATCCGAATCCACGGAGACCAGCTTCAAGAATATGTTCGTGAGAGGTGCGACCGACCAACTATTGAAAGACAAGCAGCCGTTGCGGGAATGGCATTTCCAGCCTGATCCGCAAAACCGGTTCGAAGGTATCATGGATATTTTTGAGGATGGGTCGGTATTTGCCATCAGTGTGCCAGGGCATACGTCAGGCAGCGTCGCGTTTCTGGTTCGAACCACGCGCGGCCCCGTGCTGCTGACGGGGGATACATGCATAACGCGGTGGGGTTGGGAGCACACGGTTGAACCTGGCGAGTTCACGGCAGACAATGAACGCAATCTGAAAAACCTGAAGCGATTAAAAGAGCTGGTCGCTCGCCATCCTCAAATCGAGGTACGTTTGGGACATCAGCATTAAGAGAAAAGTAAACGACGGTTATCGTGCAGCAAAGAGGTAATGAAAGCTGAAAAGTGCTGGGCGTAGCTTGCAAACACAAGCTACGCCGATTGCTAACGGCAGAGCAGGCAATTAAGTACGGCGATGCTTGGCAGCCTCTCGAACATCTTTCTCGCTCGTCTTGCCTGTTTCTTTTCGCATGGTCCCAAGCTTTGCATTGGGAGAAAATTGCGGAATTGGCTGCGATAGATTTTTGTTAAGCGTGTCTCCGCGTTTCTGCTGAATCTGACCTGCTTTCGGGGACGCCTTGTCACGATGACGATTATCTAGTCCTGGCTCTTTCATTGCAGCTCCTTTCTTGAATAAGATTAAGGTCGCAGTTCATTATTGATGGTTTGTGCTATTACGGCAAGTCGATCAGTCATATGAAAATATGCTGCCTACAACTTATCTGTTTGCCTGCTCAAGCTGTCCGACCTTTCCGGGTATCTCTGCTGCCAACGCATCAATTGCGGTGCGTGTTTTTGTTGGCAGGTAGTGCGACTGTGGCCACACTGCGTAGATTTCTGCTGGCAGCACATTGTCACAATTCAATACCATCTCCAATTCGCCTGCTCGTGCGTGTTTTGCCATCAACCAGCAAGGTAGCCAGGCCAGTCCCAGCCCAGCAACTGCAGCATCGGTGATTGCTTGTAAATCGTCGAACACCAGGCGTATATCGACTTGGGGATTGAGTTCGTGATCTGCACTCTCTTTTACAACCCATGGCGTAATGCGGCCGGATCGCCCATAGGCGATGCCAACATGCTTGGAAAGATCCTCTATGCTTGTAGGTATTCCGTGTTGGGACAGGTATGACGGTGAGGCGCAGATCACCATTCTTTGCGTGCCCAATCGTCTAGCGACCAATGTGCTGCTATCGGGCAGTTTACCGATGCGCACTGCCAGGTCGTACCCTTCCTCCACCATATCAACTACATGGTCATTGAAGGATATTTCGATTACCAGTTTCGGGTACTGGCTCCCCAGCGCGAGCAATACAGGTGCTACACAGTGGCGGCCAAACAAAACGGGAACACTGACACGCAAGCGTCCAACGGGCTCACTCTTGCCGCTATCGAGCGCCAGTGCTCCTGCATCCAGTTCTGCCAACGCCCGCACGCAGCGTTCGTAATACGCATGTCCGTCTTCAGTCAGGCTCTGGCTGCGCGTAGTCCTCTAGAAAAGCCGTACACCCAAGCGCTGCTCCAGCCGAGCAATACTTTTGCCCACCGCCGAGCGGGTCAGTCTCATGCGTTCTGCAGCCAGTGCAAAGCTGCCAGCCTCCACTGCTTCGACGAACGCGCTAATACCTTTTAATCGGTCACTCATTTAATTGGTTCCATTGTAGCTACAGACTGGATAGTTATTGCCACCACTGACAACTCATCCGCTTCTATATGATAGCAGCCAATGTCGACGTGAGTACATCAACAATGATGATTGCTTTGCCGACTGCTTCTGCAAACGCGAATGTTTTGTTAACCGATTAGGAGATGTAGATGAAAGCTTACCAAATCAAAGCGGGCCAACAGATTGCCGGACTGGCACAGATTCAACGCAATATTTCCGCACCTGCTGCAAACGAAGTGCATGTGCGTGTGCACGCCGTATCACTTAATTATCGCGATTTGATGATCGCGGACGGCAAATATCTCAGTACAGGTGATGCACCTGTGATTCCATGCTCCGATGGCGCTGGTGAGGTCATCGCTGTGGGGGCAGAAGTCACGCGCTTCCGCATCGGTGATCGTGTGGCAGCTTCTTTTTTCCCCGATTGGATATATGGTGCACCTACAGCACAAAACACGGCAGGCGCGCTCGGGGCCGCCGTGGACGGCATGTTGGCCGAAGAAGTGGTTTTGCATGAGAATGCCCTAGTCGCAATCCCGTCGCATCTCACTTATGTTGAAGCCGCCGCCATACCTTGCGCCGGGGTCACAGCATGGAATTCGCTGTTCGTCGAAGGTGGTCTCAGGGCTGGGAATAGCGTTCTGCTACTTGGCACCGGCGGCGTATCAATCTGGGCGCTACAGCTTGCTAAAGCCGCTGGTCTGCGTGCCATTATCACTTCATCCAGCGACGAAAAGCTGCAACGTGCACGAAGTCTGGGCGCAGCTGCGACGATTAACTACAAGACCACGCCCGAATGGCAAGACGAGGTTTTGCGATTAACTGATGGACAATGTGTTGATCTTGTACTGGAGGTCGGAGGACAGGGCACGCTGACTCGTTCAATTACGAGTACTAGGTTGGGTGGTACGGTTGCCATCATCGGAGGTGTCAGCGGTTTTGGTTTCGGTGGCGAACTCAGCCCGTTCGCGTTGATCGGTGGAGCAAAACGCTTGTCCGGCATCTTCGTTGGCAGCCGCTGTATGTTCGAAGACCTCAACAGGTTTTTGAGTGTGGCTGAAATACAT
>DAICZM010000551.1 GCA_027311145.1 Ktedonobacterales bacterium | reverse complement strand
GTCATAGTGTGTTTTGCTCCTTGCTATCGGGTATACAACGTATTCTCGTCAATATAGCCATGCGTGAAGTCACAGCCCCAAGCGGTCGCCTCACCATTGCCAATATGCAGGTCTATCGTGATGACGACTTCCTTTTCAGTCATCACTGCTTTTGCGCTCGCCTGATCGTAGTTTGCGGCTGTGCCCTGCTGCATGACCTGTACATCGCCAATAAAAATATCGTAGCTCTGCTGCTGAAGTTCGCAGCCACTCGCACCGAGCGCGGCAACGATGCGGCCCCAGTTGGGATCTTCACCTGCCAGCGCGCATTTCCAGATTGGCGAAAGCGTGATGCCGCGTGCGGCCTTTGCGGCATCGTGCTTATCGCGCCCGCCACGCACATGTACCGTCATCAATTTCGTCGCACCTTCACCGTCGCGTGCCATTTCGCGCGCGAGATACTGCGTCACATGGCGCAAAGCTGCACGAAATGTTTCTGCCCCCATATGTTGCGCGTTGAGGGGTGTATTGCCTGCCAAACCGTTGGCAAACAGTAGGCACGTATCGTTGGTGGACATATCGCCATCAACGGCAACCATGTTGAACGAGTCGGTGACGGCGGCGCGCAGTTCGCTTTGTTGCCACTCATCTTCGATGGCGGCATCGGTCGTCAAGTAACACAGCATCGTTGCCATGTTAGGACAGATCATCCCCACGCCTTTTGTCACGCCACCTAGCCGAACCGCCTTGCCCTCGATCTCGAACTCTAGCGCAATCCGCTTAGGGCGCGTATCGGTAGTCATGATTGTTTCAGAGAACGTGTTGCCTTGATCATAGCTGAGCGCGATGCGTGGCGCACCCGCCTCGATTTTTTCCATTGGCAACTGGCGACCAATAATGCCTGTGGAAGAACACAGTACCAGTTCAGGTTCAATGTGCAGCAGGGTAGCGGCGATTTTGGTCATCTGATAGGCATTCATCAAGCCTTGATCGCCCGTGGCGCAATTTGCGTTGCCACTATTGACAATCACGGCCTGTGCCCTGCCGCTCTTGAGCCGTTCCTGGCAGACCAGCACGGGAGCGGCGCGCGTGCTACTGGTCGTAAACGTGCCAGCGGTCACACATGGGACATCAGAGGCCAGAATAGCGAGGTCTTTGATGTTGGGATCAGATTTTATGCCACTGGCAATACCGCCCGCGCGAAATCCTTTGGGCGCGGTGACACAATTGTCGATCTCACGAAATGCAGGTGACAATGATGATACCTCCTCCAGAACGTCTTGTTCGCTTCATTGTACAATGTGAGAGCAGTAAGATACAACCTGGAACGGCTCTGAGTAAGTGGCACGCTGTTGGCAACGCGTAAAGTGATGGAGATGCATAGACTGGTGCGTGGATTAGATCGGCTCCTGTTTTTTTAAGAATACAATGGCGAATCATCAAGTTGCTCAACCAATGTGAGCTTGGTATGCCAGAAATAGGCAGGCAAGCAACTCGGTCAAACCCCCCAAGACGAGATGTAGTGATACCCCTTGTGGGTATTATGTCCACATGGGGTCCATGGACCCCATGGGGTCCAACGATATCGTTCGTATGGGGACATGGGGAGCCTGATAGCTCTATCTTACGCGCTTACTTCACCGTCATAGGAAGCTTCGAATGGGTAGGGTGATTTGGGTAAAGGCAGGCTTTTCTGCCCATCAGACTGCGTGGCTGTGAGACCTGGCAGGCCTGCAACGATCTCAGTCCCATCATTGCCCTCTTCGCTGATGACCTGGCTGAAGAGCGACTCAAAAACAGGACCTTCGAGCGTCTCTTCTTTGATCAGGCGTTCGCTAATCATGATTAGGCGTGTCTTATGCAGTGTGAGCGTTGCATATGCCTTGTCAAAGGCCTCTTGTACGATGCGTCGCACCTCTTCGTCAATCTCACGGGCTGTTTGCTCGCTATAGTTGCGTTGCTCGCCGAAATCGCGGCCCAGGAAGACCAGTTCTTCTTTATGGCCAAGGGCGATGGGGCCGATTCTGTTGCTCATGCCATATTCTGTCACCATCGAACGGGCAATCTTGGTGACGCGTTCGATATCGTTTGACGCGCCCGTCGTGACATCGCCGAAGATAATCAGTTCTGCCACATGACCACCCAGGGCATAAGCCAGCATATCTTCAAACTGCGGTTTGCTCCAAAGATAGCGGTCCTCAGTTGGCAATAACATCGTGAAACCGCCTGCCTGACCACGTGCTACAATGGAGACTTTGTGAACCGGGTCGGTGTTTGGCAGCAGGCGGGCCACCATGGCATGACCGACCTCGTGATAAGCTGTGATGGCCTTTTCGCGCTCGCTGATAATGCGACTCTTGCGTGCCGGGCCGGCGACCACGCGATCAATTGCCTCTTCTAGTTCACTCATGCTCACGCGACGTTTACTGCGGCGCGCTGCCAAAATCGCGGCCTCGTTGAGCAGGTTGGCGAGGTCTGCCCCAGAGAAACCGGGTGTTTGCTTGGCCAACGTCTCCAGCGAGATACTTGTCTCTAGTGGCTTCCCATGCGCATGGACCAGGAGAATGGCCAGACGCCCGCGAATATCAGGACGATCTAGCACAACCTGACGGTCAAAGCGACCGGGGCGCAAGAGGGCGGGGTCTAAGATATCGGGGCGGTTGGTTGCTGCAATGACAATGACGTTGGTGTTGGTATCGAAACCGTCCATTTCAACGAGTATCTGGTTTAAAGTCTGTTCGCGCTCATCGTGTGAGCCGCCTAGGCCTGCTCCACGTTGACGACCAACCGCATCAATCTCATCAACAAAGACGATGCATGGGCTATTGCGTTTGGCCTGGTCAAAGAGATCGCGCACGCGACTGGCTCCGACGCCGACAAACATCTCGACGAACTCGGAGCCGGAGATGGAGAAGAAGGGCACGCCAGCCTCGCCAGCAATGGCCTTGGCGAGCAGCGTCTTGCCGGTACCGGGCGGTCCGACCAGCAGCGCACCCTTGGGGATCTTGGCGCCGACAGCGGTGAACTTCTCGGGCTTCTTCAGGAACTCGACGATCTGCATGGTGAGGAGG
>DAICZM010000550.1 GCA_027311145.1 Ktedonobacterales bacterium | reverse complement strand
ATAGTATAGAGTACTCTGTAATCACTACTTTGTCTACTTATGGAAGGAGCTGACACATGAACATCTCACCAGAGGAAGCTCGCACGGCGTTAGATGGCGTTCAAGTTGAAACGGCCAAAACTCAGCATAGCATGTATGTCTGGTTCTACTATACCCTGCTGTGGGGTATCGTTTGGATGCTTGGTTTTCTCGTCACGCAGTTACAACCACAGTTGCTGGGCTGGATATGGGCAGCGATGCTTATCGCTGGTATGGCTGGCTCTGGCGTCATCGGCGCGCTCTCCGGCAATCGGTTTCGCGCGACGCCAGGCACACAGGCAGCTCGTATTGCTGTTCAGCTTGGCAGTTTTTATGGTATTCTGTACGCGTTCGCAGCACTCTGGCTGATCGTGCTGCGGCCCAACGCCCTGCAAATCGGCTTTTTCTGGATTACGGTCGTGATGTTTGGCACGATTATCGCTGGCGTCTGGCTGCGCGACGCTCGCCAGATCATCCTGGGCGTGAGTGTAACGCTGCTGACGCTACTCGGTTATTACCTGTGGCCGCACTACTTCTGGGGCTGGGCAGCACTGGTCGCTGGTTGCCCGCTGATCGGCATCAGTCTGTACAGCTTAAAAAGGCACTAAAATGGCAGCTTTCAACGATATTATTCACCAGCCTATTCGCTTGCGTATCATGGCAATATTGGCGGCTCTTCCACCAGACATGCAGATTGTCTTTAACTATCTGAAAGACGCACTGGAACTGACCGATGGCAATCTGGGGGCACATCTGCACAAATTGGAAGAAGCAGGCTATGTGAAAATTGATAAAACCTTTGTGCGTAACAAACCGCAAACCTACGTTGAAGCAACAAAAGAGGGCAGACAGGCCTTCACGGCTCACACAACGGCATTGCAAGAACTCCTGGAACAGAGTCAACAGATTGGCAAACAGGGTGCAATCGACAACACACAAAGAAGTTAACCCGTGCATCACACTATTCCTCTTGATCTTTTACCCGAACATCGCACATTCTATGAGCAATGTGGCTTTTCGACTGGTTTGGGTGGTATTATTGAGGACAACAACACATACGAAGGTTAACAGAAAATAATGCAATTACTGTGTTCTACGGGAGCGTTCAGTCGCAATCCCGACTACAACAGCTACCGCCAGGTGCTAGAGCATGGCCCCCATCTGGCGGTTGATGGTTTTGAGTTGATGGTTTATGACCGCTGGTACAGCGAGGTTGAGCAGATTACTGCCGATCTGCGCCGCTCTGGTCTGCATTTCCCCGCCATACACGCGGAAAAGAATATCGGCATGGCCCTGGGGCGCACGCCAGCAGAGCGCGAGCAGGCAGTGACATGGCTCGCAACCAATTGTCAACTTGCGCACGCACTAGGGACACAAGTTCTGGTCCTGCACTTGTGGGGCTGGCCCGAACTGGACGATCATCTTGAAGCAAACCTGGAGCCGCTCACGCGCTGTCTCGATATCGCGACGCGCTATGAAGTACAACTTGCCATCGAGACGATTCCAGCACGCCACGCCGACCCACTCACAAACGTCTACAAAGCGATAGAGCGCGATACACGCTGTGCGGTCGCACTGGACACGGAATTTCTCGCGCAAAGCCGTTTGCTTGAAGAAGTTTTTACAGCCGAGTGGGTTTGGCAGGGTGAGCGCACGCGCCACGTGCATATCAAGGATTTCGATGGCCAAAGCTTCAGCGAGGGTGGCAAACGCCGCTATCTGCATCCGGGCGAAGGTCATATCAATTTTGAGCAGTTCTTCTCTGGCCTAAAACAATCTGGCTTTGCAGGCTATGTCAGCCTGGAGTCGCCCGCTATTAACCATAAGGGCCATGTTGATACGCAACGCCTGAACACTAGCCTGGATTATATTAGAGGATTGATCGGATAAACAAAAAGTGCATCGAAGCACGTAGAAAGCACGTGTGGCTGTTACAAAACGCGCGGAATACCTGTAGATATCTGTAAAATGTTATTATACATTTTTGTGCATGAGGGGCAGGGCGTGATGATCGTGTTGAACAAATTCATCCGCATACCACGTTGGTTGCGTAGGGGGCGTGATTCCATCACGCCCTCATCCCCCGTTCTCATGGCCTCGTCCCCCATTCTCATGGCCTCCCAGGCGGATCTATGCGTGAGCAGGGCGTGATAAATCACGCCCCTACTGGGCGGTATAGGCTCCGTCAACGGGGTAGGCGGCTCCTGTGATGAACGAGGCGGCATCGGAACAGAGCCAGAGAACGAGGGCAGCCACCTCTTCGGGCTTGCCCATGCGCCCGATGGGGTGCAGCGAAGAGATATATTTGTACATCTGCGGATTCTGCCCGATGGAGGAACGCTCCATCAGCATCGGCGTCTCGATAAAACCGGGGCACACGGCGTTGATGCGGATACCCTTTGACGAGTATTCCAACGCGGCAGTTTTGGTCGCGCCAACCAGACCATGCTTGGCAGCGACATACGCCCCAGCGGTCGCAAAACCTGTCAGGCCGAGAATAGAGGCCATATTGACAATCGTGCCACCGCCCTGTTTGAGCATCTGCACGATCTCATATTTCATGCACAGCCACGCCCCTGTCAGGTTAATACTGATCACCTTGTTCCACACCTCTAGCGGATAGTCAGCTGTTGGAACCTGCGTGCCCTCGATGCCAGCATTATTGACGGCACAATCCAGGCGACCATAGGTGGTAATCGTATCGCTGATAAGAGCCTCGACTTGCTCCGCGTTTGAGACATCACAGGGCAGAAATATCGCGTTGCCACCAGCCGACTCTATCAAGCGTACCGTCTCAAGGCCACCCTCACGAGCGACATCCGAGACAACGACGCTTGCGCCCTCGTGTGCAAAGGCCAGTGCGGTCGCTCTACCGATACCTGAACCCGCTCCCGTTACCAGGGCCACCCGTGTTTCAAATTGACCAGCCATATAGTTCACCTCCTCGTGTTTTGCTATCTCATACTGTCCGTTACGCATACAGCATACATCTCCAACAGAAGCAAAACAAGATCAGTAATAAAGGCAACTTTTTGCCTTTTACCATTGCATATTAG
>DAICZM010000054.1 GCA_027311145.1 Ktedonobacterales bacterium | reverse complement strand
GCGTGGAGGCGATGGGATGTATTGTTGTGAAAGTACCGGAATGGAGCGGCGGATGATCGATGATGTTGCGATGCTCTTGCCACAATTTGCGGAAACACCGTATGTGTTGGTTGTTGAAGATGACCAGGCTGTTCTTTCGGTCATTCTTCTCCTACTCGAAACAGAAGACTATGCAGGTATTGGACTAATGCATAGTGCGGAAGTGATGACCTTTCTAGAGCAGATTCATGCGCAAGGCCAAGGGCAATTACTAGGGATGCACTTACCCTCGGTTATCCTACTTGATCTGATGATGCCAGTCCTCTCTGGCTATGAACTAGCGTCTTTGCTGGCTGCCTGCCCGTGGACCGCTGATATCCCCATTGTGATAATGACTGCTGATGTTCGTGTTAGCAATGAGCATGCGATACCCGGTGCGGTGAATTTTATTCGCAAACCCTTTCAGATTAGCGATCTGCTCAGCAAACTGGAGCCGTATATTGAACGTGTGATTCCTTCTGAAGTGAGGTAGAGATGTACTTCTCGTAGCCTCATCCATGCCACGTCAGGCAAAAAATGAGCAACGCTAAGCCGTTTTTGCCCTGCTCATCTGGAAGCACTGGTGAATGCAGAATAAAAGTAACCAATAGACTCACAGAACTGATACGATTGTCTCTTGTTAGAATTGCTCAGTAGAGAGATAATGCTACTCTGGTATGAATGTGCCAGCACGACTCCATTTTGTGTCTCTATGATGAAATAGCAGGAGCGAAATTTTTTTATGTATAGGCGACATATAAGTATATCCCTTCGCACCTTTATTGCATTTTTTGCGGTTATTGCAAGTCTGGGTTTTGCGTTTCTATTGCTTAATGGGTCCCATCACGCCGCGCATGCGGCCACTGCTACACCGAATGAAATAGGTTTGCCAGGGGTAGATCCCTGGGGACTTGGCTTTGATCGACTCGGCAATATCTGGGTGGCGGAGCCTGGATGTGACCCCAACCCGGTGTGTGCTACTGTCAATACAGGCAGTATTGCGCAGGTGAGTCGCAGTTCATTTTCTGTGTTTAATAATTTTACTGAGCCAGTAGGTTATTCAAGCCCACTGTTTATCGCAGTTGATGATTATAATAATGTCTGGTTTACTGAGCCAATGACGAACGCTATCGGCGAACTGACGCTCAATTCCTCGACGCCGACCTGGAAACAGTGGACAGTGCCAACTGCCAACGCCGTGCCGTTTGATCTGGCCTTCGATCAATATGGGCATCTCTGGTTCACCGAAATTCTGGCGAATCAGATTGGTGAATTTGATCCTACGACGCAGACCTTTGTTGAGACGCCGACGCCGACACCCACAGTAAGCCGTATGGTATTACTGGGCCTGATCCGAGCAGTGGGGCGATGTGGTTTACTGAGAATAATTCCGCAGTAGCGCAGATTGCCAGTTTCATCCCACCGGGTATCGGTAATCTGGCAACTAACACTATTCAGGAATATCACACAAACTCTAGCGTGGGTGGAGCGACCCCACACCTCATTACCTTCGATGGGAATGGGAATATCTGGTGGAGTGAGGGGCCAGATCGCAATATTGGTCAACTGATCATTAGTCAAGCTCAACCCGGCACGCATAATGGGGTAAGTGAGTTCACGGTTCCCTATCCCGATCCCGCCTGTCCGGCTGCGACGGATTGCAGCATGCACATTTCGGGCATTGGTGTTGATGGTGCTGGTAATGTCTGGTTTGATGACTCACTCAGTGCCCGTGTTGGCTATTATTCGCCGAGTACTGCAACCTTTACGATGCTGCCGCCAATCGGTGGCGCAATCACCAGTGGGGCGCATCCCCATGATGGCTTGGCGGTTGATGGCAATAATACCGTCTTTTTCGCAGAAGAGTTTGCGAACAAATTGGGTGAAGTGTTGCAATCAGGTATGCCGTTGCCGCCCGCAGGTAGCACGGGAACGCCAGTCACAGTCTCACCCTCACCCTCACCAACAGCGACGCCCATTCCTACATCGCCTTTCCCCGGCCCAGTCAATAAGACGTGGTACTTTGCGGAAGGGCGCGTCGGTAAAGGCTTCCAGGAGTTCTTAACGATTGATAACCCCGGCACAGCGGCCTGTAATGTCAATCTGGAATATAACTACACCATGGATGGTAGCAGTATACCGTTGAATAAAACGGCCCTTGTTGCGGTTGCCCCCGCTAGCCGTGTGACGGAGTCGGTCAATGCAGACCTGAATATCTTTAGTTCGACTGTCCCCGCCGCTATTGTGGCAACGGTTGCCACGGTCGATAGCTCAACTGCTGCTTGCCCCGGCGTGGTTGTTGAGCGTCCCATGTACTTCAGTACATTTAAAAATATTACCAGTGGCTCTGATGTCTTGGGGGCAACACACCTGAATACCACGTACTATTTTGCTGATATTCCAACTGGACCGGATGCCGCTTCATTTATTACGTTGCTCAACCCCAATAGCAGCAGTGCGAATGTGACGGCAACCTATTATGCAAATGGGCAGAAGGTTGGCACGCAGAGCGTGACTGTTCGCCCCAACGCACGTGGCACAATTACGCCTAATTTGGTGGCGATGCCTGCGCACGTCGCAGCCGTCATCTCTTCAACACAACCCATCATGGTGGAACGTCCCACCTACTTTATCAACGGTGGTACGTCGGCCAATGCCAGCATTGTTGGTGGCTATGATGTTGTCGGTACGCCTCTGCTTGCCAAAGACTGGCTCTTTGCTGAAGGGTATACCGCTGGCACTACACAAGAATATTTCACGCTCGCCAACGTGGACCCCTCTAACGCGACAGCGACTGTGACGATTACCCTGAAATCACAAGGTGGTGCAACGCACTCTTACACTCTGTCCCTGAATGCCATGTCCCAGGTGATCTGGAATGTCAATGCATACAACAACTTTGCTGGCTCCACTCCCCAGGTGTCGGCAGAGATTACCTCAACAGGTGCGAACATTGTGGTGCAACGTGAAATGTACTTCCAGTATAAACACGTACTCCCTAATGGGCGTGTGACGCAATCCATTGGTGGCACCGATGTGATCGGCCAGGTTGGTCCCGCAAAGTATAGCGTATATAGCTTTGCTGAGGGCTATAGCAACATCGGCTACAACGAATGGTTGACGGTCCAGAATCCCAATCCGACTCCTGTCACCATTTATGTCGTAATGGTGAATGGCTACGGACGTAGCTATACCGTCTCGTTCCAAGTGCCCGCGAATAGTCGCTTCACGCAGGATATTACCGCCCTCGTTGTGCAGTACCTGGTGAATCGTGGTGACGATCATCGCGGCTATGAAGTATCGATGACGGTAGAAACGCTTGATGGCTCCCCTATTACCGTTGAGCGTCCTATGTATTGGAACACTTCAGGTTCTTCCTTTGCCACACAAGGCGGTAGTGATATTATTGGCTACGTGGGTGGCTAAGGGGAAAGATGAATTAATATGAGACAGAGAAAAAAGCAGCTCCTTGCTTTAGTAGCACTGGCGACACTTGTCGCCAGTGTCCTGATGCTGTTAGGTGTTCTAGGGCCAATTGGTCACACACAACCCTTAAATACAGTGACAACGAGCGATTTTTACATTCCCACGGGAGCGGATCCCTGGGGAACCGCATTTGATAGTAGTGGGAATGTCTGGGTTGCCATTCCAAATTGTGATCCCACCCCGATGTGCGGCGGCGTCTACCCTGGTGCGCTGGCCGTCTTCAATCCCACGAGCCATAGCTGGATTCACACGTACAATTTGCCCTCTGGCTATGGACAACCACTTTTCCTGGCGTTTGACCATCAGGGGCGTGTCTGGTTTCCCATGCCGATGAGTAACGCAATCGGCATGTTCAATCCCGCCAATGGCTCGTTTCAGCAGTGGGGTGTCCCAACCGTCAACGCTGGTCCCTGGGATGTGGCGGTTGATGGGAGTGGCAATATCTGGTTTACGGAACACTATGTCAACAAAATTGGCATGTTCAACCCCAATAGTCAGCAGTTTATCGAAGTGACGACGCCGGCAAGTAATAGTTTGCCCTATGGCATCGTTGTCGATGGGGCGAATAATATCTGGTTTACTGAAAATACTGATACCGTTGCGCTGATTGGTGAATATACTACACAAGGGCAACTAAAAGAATATAAAATCCGCAATTCTTCAACAACTGGTCTGACACCGCATCTAATTACAGTTGACCCAAATGGCAATATCTGGTGGACAGAGGGGTGGGTTGGCATGATTGGCGAATTACGCCTCTCTTCTGCTCAACCCGGCACAAATAATGGTGTCACTGAATACGCCTATTCGCAAATCTGTAGTGGATGTGGCACACATACCTCTGGTATCAGTGCTGATAGCAATGGCAATATCTGGTTTGATGACTCTTTACAAAGTTCCTTTGGCTCATTTCCAGATAGTGGCACTGGTTCATTCTCGATGTATAAAACGCCAACTTCAAACAGTCACCCCCATGACGGTATGCACGTCGATGGACAGAATAATGTCTGGTTTGATGAAGAGTTTGCCAATAAGCTCGCGCTTGCAACCGGGGGAAGTGCGCCCGCACCGACACCCTCGCCTTCGCCCTCTGCATCGCCCTCGCCTGTGCCATCCTCAACTCCGGCCTCGACGCCCACCCCCGTACCTGGTGGCACAATCGCGCAGGATACCTTTCAGCGCACGAATCAGACTTATTGGGGTACTGCCTCGGATGGTTTGAGTTGGGCCGGTGATGCCAATGTCTCGAAAACCTTTGCAATCACCAATAACACAGGTACTATCAGCGGTAGCGGCTTACTCAATGGTGTCCTCGGCCCACAGGTTACAGACTCCGAAGTCTTGGTGAGTGGCTCTATTAATAAATTCAGCAATGCTAACTTTGGAGCAGTGTTGCACTGGCTAGATACCAATAATTGGTATAAGGTCTATATCGATGGCGCGAATCTCGTCATGCAAAAGAAGATCAGTGGTTCCGTTTCAGGCTTGACCCATGTGGCGTTTACTGCAACTGCTGGCACATCGTATTCGTTGCGCTTCCGTATCGTTGGCACAACACTGTATGCAA
Source organism: Ktedonobacterales bacterium (assembly GCA_027311145.1). Lineage (GTDB taxonomy): Bacteria > Chloroflexota > Ktedonobacteria > Ktedonobacterales > Ktedonobacteraceae > DTNP01. The sequence goes on along the minus strand of DAICZM010000054.1, from coordinate 10,558 downwards.
AAGTTTGGCCCACCAATGGCACTGAACCGAGTAACTGGATGTTGACCGTGACGGATAGCTCATTGCTCTCTGGCTACTGTGGCGTGCGGGCACAGTCGCAAAGCGGTATTGTTGTTAGCTATACGTCATTCCTGGCGGTTTCATTGAACCCTGCTGGTTCACCGACCCCGACCCCGACGACAACTGCAACGGTGACCCCGACGACAACTGCAACCGTCACGGCGACTGCAACGGTGACCGTGACACCCTCGCCAACCCCGTCACCTACCCCATCGCCCACGCCAACCCCGCCGGGAACGGGTACGACGATTGGACAGGATACCTTCCAGCGTGCCAATCAGCAGCATTGGGGGACGGCCTCTGATGGACTAATTTGGGCGGGTGACGCTAATTCGGTTGGTAATTTCGCGATTGTCAACAATGCAGGTGTCATTACTGGCAATGGCAATAACTATAGTGCGGTGCTTGGTCCGCAGGTGCTTGACGCGCAGGTGCAGGCCAGTGGCTCTATCAGCAGCTTTAACTATTCTAATTTTGGCGTGGTTTTGCGCTGGACCGATGCCAATAACTGGTATAAAGCGTATATTGATGGCGCGAACCTGGTTGTGCAAAAGAAGGTAAATGGTTCAGTTACCACGCTGGCCGTAACACCTTTCGCGGCAACCGCAGGAACCTCTTATACGCTGAGCTTTCAAGTCGTTGGCAATACACTGACCGCCAGCGTCTGGGCAGCCGGTGGCACTCAACCAACTGCCCCGATGATTACGACTACGGATACCACTTTCTTGTCAGGCTATTGTGGCATGCGTGCCCTGGGTCAGTCTGGTGCGACCGTGACTTATACCGCAGTCCAGATCACACAGTTACCGTAGAAGCAAACTGGACGTACAATGGAGAAGGAAGCTGCAAGAGCCTCCTTCTCTTTTTTGTTGCATTTTCACCGATTCTATGTTACACTTGTCTTGTAGCAGGCAAGCAAACAAATATTTCTCGTGTAGCGTCACCCTCATCATCTGTCTGTCTATTCCTGATAGCTCAAAAATCATCATGCAGTATTCTTCATCAACAATTGCGCGTTTTGCTCGCTATATACTGGGACGCCCGCTCTATCCCTATCAGTGTGAGGTTGCCGAGGCCATTCTTACCTCCGTCCTCGGTGGGCATGGGCGCATTTTCACGGTGATGATGGCTCGTCAAGCGGGCAAAAATCAGCTATCCGCAGTGTTGGAAGCTTATCTGCTTGCCACGATGCGACAGGGCACGATTGTTAAAGCAGCTCCAACTTTTAGCCCACAGATTACCAACAGCCGTCTGCGTCTGCTCTCCATGTTGGATACAAGCATGACCCGCGCTCGTATCTGGCAGAGTCAGGGGCATATCATTGGCCTGGCTCCGCAGGCTGATTCACTGCTCTTGCACACCCATGCTGGACCACGTGTTATGTTTTTCTCCGCTGGCACTGAAAGTAATGTGGTGGGAGCGACTGCTGATCTCTTGCTCGAAATAGACGAGGCACAGGATGTGGCATGTGAGAAATTTGATCGCGATTTTCGTCCGATGGCAGCGGTGAGTAACGCCACGACCGTTCTCTATGGCACGGCATGGTCTGATACAACCTTGCTGGCGCAGCAGCGTGCCGCTAACCTGGAGCAGGAGCAACGCACAGGCGAGAAACTGCATTTTGAGTACGATTGGCGCACGCTTGCCGCCCTTAACCCCTCCTATCGTACCTTTGTTGAGCGGGAGATCGCCCGTTTAGGTGAGCAACATTTGGCTATTCAGACACAGTACTTTTTGCGCCCGATTAGTGGTGCAGGCTACCTGCTCAACACGCTGCAACACCTGCTGTTGCAAGGCGAGCATGGATGGCAAGCAATGGCATGCTCTGGTGACTGCTATATAGCAGGAATGGATATTGCGGGTGAGGAGCGGCCTGCGCCCACACCATCCTTGTCCAGCGATAGGAATGGGCAAGCACTGGCGGCTGTTGAGGGTGTGCCGTACAAGCAAGGCGGGCAGCGCGATAGCACCGTGATTACTATTGGGCGTGTGCGCTATAACGAACTCAATCTACCTTGTATCGAGGTTGTGCATCACGCGTGGTGGACGGGTCGCTCTCATTTGGAGCAATATGCCGCAACGGTCGCCCTTGTTGAGCATTGGGGCATTCGTTCGCTCGTCGTAGACTCGACGGGGGTCGGTGCGGGCCTGGCCTCGTTGCTCACTGCGCGTTTGGGCGAGCAGCGGATCATACCGTTTCATTTCTCGCGGCCTGCCAAGTCGCATCTTGCCTATCAGTTGCTCACATTCATTAACAGCGGACGGCTCAAACTGTATACTTTGGTAGATGCACCGACCACAATCGGCGAAGAATGCTGGCGGCAACTGAAGTCTGCCCGCTATCGTCTGCCCGCCCCAGATACGCTGGATTTCTACGTGGATGCTTCAGAGGGCCATGATGATTTTCTAATTAGCCTGGCCTTGCTCACCGAAGCACTGCAAGCCGTGACAACGCCTGCGGAGTCAATACTTGTACATCCTGCACGTCTATATAAAGGTGAAAGCCGTTACTAATAGGAATCTCGACTTACCAACGCGAACATGGTACAATCGCTCCAGTGAGCATGTCTGTCATACTGATGCTAGCCATCATATCTCCCCAATTACGATAAGGAGCATCCTATGCCGCGAAAACACAAGGGACCGCCACAAGAGAGCGTGGATAGCATTCTGCTTGCACTCTGTCGCCGTGATACCGTCGACGAAGAGGCTCTCTCTCACTCCCTGGCCCGTCTTGATGAGGAGTGGACGAACGGCGCACGTGAACAGGTATTGCGTCTCCTACACACCAGTGATTCGTCCGCGCACGCTGCTGCTGTGATGATTTTGACTGAATTAGCCACTGAATTTGATCTCGAAGAACTAGAAGATTTTATCACTGATCCAACGGTCAGCGATATTGCTAAATTGACGCTCTCTCCCCTCCTCAAGGAGCTAGGCTCAGACCTTGCTGAAGAGGGGATGGTCGAGTATTTGAATGATCCAATGGCGGCGATGCAGCAGATGCAATTCCGCCTGCTTGACTCTGTAGAGAAAAGTGAGATGGGCGTTGAGGCTATTCTGCTCGATGTGGTAGCAATGCCTGCTGAGCAACGCATTGGCTTCATCTCCTGGCTTGGGAGTAGTCGCGACCCACGTGCAGCCAAATTGCTCGTTCCTCTGCTTGATAATCAACCCAGCAAAGTGTTGACTGCGGTCATTGAGGCTCTCGAACAATTGGGGCCGAGCGTTTTGCCGCAAGCCCTGCCTGCCCTGAACCGTTTGGTTGTTTCAACCTCTAATAGCGTCCTCAAACAGCATGCGCGCCGTGTGCTAGGAAATCTGACGATGCATGTCTCGCCTGCCGAGGCTGATGAAGCACTCAACGATGTTCCTGAGCCGCTTCAGCCCTATGAGGCATGGGTGACTTTTATTGACGGCTCAGGCGTCCAAATTGTGCTGTTGACCTGGCGCAAACCCGATGGTACGCTGAAAGGCATCAATGTTTTGCATCAAGATCAGTGGGGCATTAAAGATTGCTATGGTGTAGATGCCCGCGACGAGAAACGTTGGCAAGAACTGATACGCAGTCTGAGTGAGCGCAATATTACCTGCTTTCCTGTTCCCTTTGAGTATGCGCGCACGCAGATCATTGAAGCGCGCAACGTGAACAAGCGCACACGCCATAAACTCCCTATTGCCTACTCGGTCTGGCGTCCCCTTATCGAGGCCGGTTTGTCTACCGATGCCAAACATGTCGCTTCTAGCGGTAGTACCCCCCTTTTAGAGGCGCATATGCTTGACGAAGAGACACTCGCCCTGGCACGCCGTGGTGCAGAACTCTATCAGAACGATGCTTTCTCATCCTGGGTCTACGAACCACTCTCAGATATTGAATCCTATATCAATCGCTACTGGGCTGCCCATAACGTGTTAGCGATGTCCGAGACGCCAAAACGTAGGCGTAAAGCCGATGGGAAAAGCACAGATGAGCGCAAAAGCGAGCGTCAGGCCTTGCTCATGCAACTGACACAAGAGGCACTGCAAGCCAGCATTGATGAAGCATGGCGTTCTCTCTATGAGACACGTCTGCGTCGTCAAGCCGATCTTTTTCACCTTACGGACCATGAGGAAGAGCGACAGTTGGCCCTCGCCGTTGCCGCCATGCTTCGTCCTGACTCAGGCATAGCGGCGGCAGAACAGCCTTTTCTACAAGCTCTCATGAGGCTTACTATCGAACAAGGCCCGTTGCGGATGATTGCGGCCTCGCTCGATTCTGATGATTTGGCCTCTCTCTTGGACCTCTTCCCAAAGTCGTAGAGGCGCCCCTAGACAAGGGCTGGTGTTTTTAAGATGTCGCGGGCGGCATATTCTCCGCTATGCATGGCACCCTGGATGCTGCTCGATTTGGTATATTCGCCCGCGATATACAGCCCTTCTACTGAGGTACGATTGTTGGGCAGGCGATCAAAGATACCTGCGGGCTGTTGGAACTGGGCGAATGGGATGCGGTAAGCGGCCAGCAATTGCCAGTGGCTCAGGTCATAGTCAGGAAACCAGCGCGCCATCTCCGCGATAGCACGCCGCGCAACTTGCTCATCATCCTCTGCTGGATTGCCTAGGATCGTTGCTGAAAGGAGGTGCTTCCGTGGAGGAGCGTAGCTTGGCGCGATATTTGTTAGCAAGACTGCATTATTGACATAGGCATCGGGGCTAGCATTGAGGACGATCTTGCGTTGCGTGTAGAGCCGCTCATCGCCTGCGAAGTAGAGGCACATTGCACTAACTGGTTGTGTGGGTAGTGGCTTGTCAACAAACTTTGCTGCCATTGGTCCCTCAGTAGCAATAATGACCTGTTCCGCTGCGATGGTTTCGCCATTGTTCAGGCGTACACCTCGCGTGCGGTTGTTCTCGACGAGTACCTCGACAACCCGCGCACTGCAACGCACCGAACCCGCTGGCAAGGCCGCCAGCAGTTGGTCTGGAATGCGCTGCATGCCCTCAGCAGGGAGAATCGTTGCTCCTGATGAGAGCATCTTGAAGGTAAAGAGAAACATGCGCGCACTGGTCTGGAGCGAGCGGTCAAGAAAGATACCGCCATAGAAGGGACGCGCAAAATTATCAATAAAACCGTCACCAAAGCCCCAGCGACGTAGAAATGCCTCTGTTGTCTCATCCTCGCCGTCTTGTACCTTGCCCGCGAAAATGTCGCTTGTTGAGTGCCCACGCACCAGACCGATCAGTCCTAGCACGCGCACTTTGTCGGCAGGTGAAATCAATGGGTTGAGCAGGCTAGGGATGATGCGATCTGGCTCACGCAATGGGTCTGCAATCTCATGCAGTTTCCCATCCTTAAAGATCAGTGCCCCGGGATCAAAGGTACGCTGCTTGAGCCGCTCATAGTCGAGATGGCGCGTTGCAGCAGCATACGCTGTGAAAAGTACCTGAAAGCCACGATCTAGCCGATAACCATCTTCGTGATAGTCAGTACGCACACGCCCACCGACCTGATCGGCTGCCTCCAGCACAAGGACCTGTTTGCCCGCCTCTTTGAGCATCTTGGCGCAGGTGAGACCTGCCAGGCCCGCTCCTATAATAACGATCATCATTGCCTCCTTACCACAATGGATTCATCACCAGCCCCGTAATCAATTTCGGATAGAAGTACGTGGATTTCTGCGGCATCTGGTCGTCAGCCTGCGCCACCTCACAAATCTGCCGTACTCGTGTTGCATTCAGTAGTAACGCTGCCTGCGCTGTCCCTGAGCGTACTGCCTCAAATATCTCATCCGCATTATGACTATAGCGTACATAGGTTCCCGCAGTCATATCGGCGGCATTCAGGCCGAGTATTTCTTCTAGGATCAACTGCTGAGCAATGGCAACATCGAGCGTTTTCCAGGCCGCTGAGTGACTGTTGGCCTGCATACGTTCCTCTCCCTGCGCGTTCAGGTGTAATAAATGTGCCTGGTCGCTTGTGCTGATAAGGAATGCTGGTTGTTCCTGTCCAGCCTGTGTTAATTGCTGTATCAGTGCCTCACTGCTGGCGGTCATCGTGATTGGCTGCACAGTGAAGTAGCGCGCTAGCTCTGGCGCAAATAGACGAGCGAGCTGCTCCTGGCTGAGTCCAGTGAACATGCGATGGGTGGGCAAAACTAGCATGCCGGGATCATCCAGGTCGATGAGGGACATCAGGACAAAATTTGCCGCATCCTCTGGATATAGCTCTTTGCGCTGTTCGCGTATCTCGTCGCGATAGGCCAGGGCGGTTTCATAACGGTGATGACCGTCCGCGATATACAATTGACGCTGGGCAAAGAAATCTTGGATAAGAGCAATCTGCTGCACGTCGGTGATGGGATGCAGGCGATGTTCTTCACCTACCTCGTCGGTAAACTGTACCTCGGCCTGGGCTGCATAGGCTCCGAGCAGGCGGCGCATGCGCCCCTGTGGATCATCATAAAGACACATGATTGGACTGAAATTGCTGGCGCAGGCGCGTAGCAGGTTGAGACGATCACTCTTAGCCTTTGCCAGTGTGTGTTCGTGGCGTAAGATGACATGTGCGTCCCAGGGTTGCAGGCGCACGCGGGCTAGCAGGCTTGTACGCGTGTAAGTTGCTCCAAGATGAGTAAAACTTTGTTGATAGAGATAATAGCTGGGAGCAAGTTCCTGGCGCAAAATCCCTTGCGCGCGCCATTCTGAGTAGGTAGTAGCTGCGCGTGTATAGACGTTATTCAGGGCGTTATCTCCGGCCTGTTCTTGTCCTAGTTCCAGGCGAATAACATTATAGGGATTGCGCGCATAATAGCTTGCCTGCTGTTGTTTGTTAATGACATCATACGGTGGTGTAACAACCTGAGCGATATCACTGACATATTCCTGCGCGTAACGAATACCGCGCAATGGTCGAACTTCTGCCATAAGAATTATTCCTCTGTTTCTTCGCTTATATCAGTCCGCTTCTTTGTGGACGTATGTGTATCATGATGGGCCGTGTGGCCTGCTCGTGTATTGTACCATCTCTGGAGCGTGTGTAGGCTGCAAATTATATGGAAAATTTGTTCTAAAACCTCTTGACACCCACCTGTATTCGTGGTATTCTGTTGAAGTAGAACAAGAGTTCAAAATTAACAACCAAATCGGCTCTCCCATTCTCCCATTTCCCCCATACAATCTCCTTTTGGCGGTCGGGTTTCTCCCCCTCTCTCCCACACCCGACCGCCGTCCGGGCGGTTTTTTTGACCTGAGAAGGCCCGAAAGTCACATGGCTTGCCTTACCAACAAGTCCTATTGGTGGGCATACTCTATTGATGTGCGGTAATATGCTTTATAGAGTAGTGTATAGAGGAATAAAGAATACTGGATGGGAAGGTACATGCAAACATTCCGAGATCAGCTTGTTGGACAGACAATAGACGAATATCGTGTAGAACGCTTCCTTGGACGTGGTCGCCTTAGTGCTGTGTACCTCGCGCAACGTCCTCCTTTGCATACGAATGTGGCATTGACGACGTTTATTCTTCCCTCACACACTTCCTCTGAGGCTCGCAGCCGCTTTAGTGCGCGTTTTCACAAGGAAGTTGCGGCCCTTGCATCTCTGCACCATCGGCATCTGATGCCTATTCATGCCTATGGCGAGCATGGCAGCTTGCCCTATCTGGTAACTCCATACATGATGCATGGTTCACTGGCGGATGTGCTGAAGCAACAGGGCCGTTGCCAGCCAGGTTATGTCTTGGGGGTGTTGGAGCAGATCGCTTCTGGTTTGGAGTATGCGCACAAGCGAGGTGTGGTGCATGGCTCGCTCAAACCTGCCAATATCTTGTTAGATGGTCAGCAGGGCATTTGTGTCGCTGGCTTTGGCCTGATGCAGATTTTGCAGTTACGTGGCATCGAACCGAGTGAAAAGCCCTATGCGCACCTATTGAGTGTTGCTGGCACGTTTCTCGGCTCTCCTGAGTATCTCGCACCAGAGGCTGTGATGGGCCATCTGATGGATGCGCGCTCGGATATTTACGCATTGGGTATTGTGCTGTTTGAGTTGCTCTGTGGAAAACCTCCATTTGCCGGTGCTTCTGCCCTGGAAGTGGCCCAGCAGCATGTTAATCAGCCATTGCCGTCGTTGCGTGCGTTCTGCCCTGATATTCCGATTGCTCTGGAGCTGGTTATTAGCCACGCTTTAGAACGTAATCCTGCCTCACGCTTCCAGCATGTCAGCGAACTCGTGGAGGCTTTTGCACAGGTCTGTCGTGGCACAATGCCGTTAGAGCGTATCGATGTTCCTTTGCGTGATCCTGCTCCATCACTCCCGGGCATTACTGACGATACCGATAGGTATGGCGAGGAAGCGTATGTTGCGACTGGCAGCTGGCAATTGATGCCTCCGATTGTGACTGGTAAAGTTGTGGCTGTTCAACCTGCGACGGGACACAGACAAGCTGTCCCACTGCCTGCCGATACATGGCAGATTGTACCCCCAGTCGTGACAGGCCAACTGCCAGCGGTCAAGCCCTCTCCTGCCCACATTGCCCCCATTCCTGCGCAACAACCTATGCCCTCGCCCTTAGTTCAGCAACACACCCCGTTAGATGCATCTCGTCCAATGCCGCCTGCTGTAAGGCAATTATCTGCGGAACGGGCTAATCATGCCCTTCCGAACAAAGATGCCTCGTTAGTTTCCCCCTGGTGGTCTCAAGGTGAAGAACTGCTTACGCTGTCGCCGCAAGCGCGCTCGCATACAACGCGCTTAAAAGAACAGAAGCGCGGAGGTGTCAGTCGGCGCAAAGCGATAGCCCTGCTTGCTGTCGGTGGCGTTGCCGTCGCTGGAGCGGCCGTTGCGGTAGATCTCAACCTCGGACGTATCATGAGTGCGCTGACATCTCATCTCAATCATGGGACTTCAAACGGGAAAACTGTGCCTGCAAACAATAAAGGAACTGGCGGACAGGGTGGGCTGGTACACACTGCTCGTGTCATTGGCTCAACCACGCTAGCTCTCAATGCGTCTGCTGATTTTACCAATCCTGCTGACGGTAAGGCGAGCCTGCTCGTGCATTTGCCCAATAACACGTTTGTGGCGTATGAGAAGGCCTGTACACATCAGAATGTGGCTGTTTATTACGATAAGGGCACGCAGAAACTGGTTTGCCCCTTGCATGGCTCGCTCTTTGACCCGGCTAACGGCGGAAAAGTCTTGCAGGGACCTGCGACACGCCCGTTGCCCGGTGTGACCATCCACGTCAATGCCGATGGCACAATCACCACCCTTTAACCTAGAAATATCGCCAAAATTGGCGTGAATATGATATGATACAGGAAAGTGCAGAGCAGGCGAACCGTCACAAAAAGGAGCATCTATGCATCTTCTCGATCTTCTCCCGATTTTATTAATCGGATTGGCAATCTTTGGGCCAAAAACCTTACAATCACTTGCGCGCAGCACCGGCAAGGGTGTCGGGCAGGCCAAAACGGTCAAAGATAAATTGATGGCTGAGTTGCCTGTCCAGGAGATCAGCAAGCTCTCTGAGCATATTCCCCAGGTTCCCATGAACTCCCGTCAGGCCGTACAAATGTTGTTGCAAACGTCTACTCCTGCTACTACAACGGAGAGTGCGCCAAAAGGGCAAGCAGCTTCGGCGAAAGAGGCGTAATATGCAATCACTGTTATACATGAAATGCGAAGCCTGCCGTAGAGGCGAGCCAACTGTTACTGACGAAGAGATTGCTGCGTTGCACCCCCAGGTCGCGCACTGGACGATTGTTGAGCGCGATGGCATCAAACGCTTAGAGCGGGTTTTTCAGTTCAAAACATTTATCGAAGCTCTGGCCTTCACCAATCGCGTTGGCGAGATCGCCGAGGCTGAAGGGCATCATCCCGCGCTGCTGACCGAGTGGGGCCGCACCACCGTGACGTGGTGGACGCACAAGATCAAGGGCCTGCATCGCAACGATTTCATTATGGCGGCGAAGACCGACGAGGTCTATATCGCGTTCCTCAAAGAAGACTAGTTGCTAGCTACGTTGCGCGTGGACAAGCAGAAAATGGTATGTTTGTTCAGCGTTCGATGAGAGCAACGGCGTAGCAGGCGATACCCTCGCGGCGACCAGCGAAGCCCAGACCATCGGTAGTAGTCGCTTTGATGCTCACTTGAGCGAGTTCTAGGTGCAGGTGTTCGGCGACGTGGTGGCGCATCGCCTCGATGTGCGGTGACATGCGTGGACGCTCGGCGACAATCGTGGCATCGACGTTGCTGATCTTCCACTGCTGCTGACCGAGCAGATCGAGCGTGTAGTCAAGAAAGACGTGACTGGGCTGATCTTTCCAACGCGGGTCACTAGATGGGAAGTGTCTGCCGATATCTCCGAGGGCAGCGGCACCCAGCAGGGCATCGACAATCGCGTGGATCACCGCGTCGGCATCCGAGTGACCGGAGAGACCGTATTCATGGGGGATAGTGACGCCGCCCAGCACCAGATGGCGTCCGGGAGTAAAAGCATGCACATCGTAGCCAGAGCC
>DAICZM010000549.1 GCA_027311145.1 Ktedonobacterales bacterium | reverse complement strand
GGGGCACGGAGCTGTCACGTCAGACGGGGGGTTCACGCGGAGCCGGGGCTGGCAGCGCAGGCGGGGCCATCGGCGTGCGCGGCCCCGGTGAAACAAAATTAGAGCTTGATCGCCGCCGCATCCGTGGCCGCATCTCCGAACTGCGCGAAGATATCGAAGAGGTGCGTCTGCAACGGCTGGTGCATCGTCAACAGCGCATCGCACAAGCAATCCCCATCATCGCCGTTGTTGGCTATACCAACACGGGCAAATCGACGCTCTTCAACACGCTGACCGAAGCGGGCGTGCTGGCGGAGGACAAACTTTTCGCCACGCTTGACCCCGTAACACGCCATCTCGTCTTGCCCGGAAACCTGGAGGTGCTGCTCACCGATACCGTCGGCTTTATCCAGAAATTGCCCACGCGCCTGATCGCCGCTTTCCGTGCCACGCTAGAAGAGCTAGTTGAGGCCGATGTGCTGCTCGAGGTCGTCGATATCAGCCATGAAAACGCGCTTGAACAGAACGAAACAGTCAACGAGGTCTTAAAAGAACTGCAGGTCGTAGCCAAACCGCGTGTGACCGCGCTCAATAAAATTGATCTGTTGGATGAACCCGACGAGGTCGACACCAGCCTCTATCCCAACGCCGTCGCGGTCTCCGCATTGCGTGGCACTGGTCTAGTCACGCTGGGCGAGATGATTGCGCAGGTCTTGGCAGCGAGCATGGACACGGTGCTGGTTGTGATCCCATTTACTAAGGGTGAGCTGGTCGAACTGTTTTATCGGCGCGGTTACGTAGAATTTGAAGAGCATCAGGCCGATGGCACGCAGATTTATGGGCGCATTCCGCGTTCCCTGCGGGCTTATTATGCTCCTTACCAGTCGCAGTAACGCCAGCACTACCCATCGTGCATGGTTGCAACAGCGATACCTTGCCTTCATCCATAATGGCTAGCATATTCTTAAAAAGAGGATGAGGTGTGTTATCCTTATCACAAAAGCAAGAACAGTCACGGCCATAATGAAGAGATGAGGGCAAAAACGATGTCGGAGCGTAAACAGCAGACCCGGTTTGTTCCTTTGCGGCTGCGTTTTCGCGCACCTGCCGAGCAAGCCAAGCGTGAGCATGCAGATAGCGAAGAGAACCAGGAGCTTTATCTTGCTGACGCACAAAACAGCAGAGGCAATAACAGCATGGCATGGGAACGAGCCTCTGCATCGCTTAAAACAAGCTCAATCACACCGCTACAACGACGCAACCAGCAAGTCACTGCACTCTTGCACCTGAGCCAACGTCTTCGCCCAACACAAGAGCTACAGGTCACACTTCAGCAGATCATTGAAGCCGTTCACGCCTGTACAGGATTTCGTTCCGCTATCATTAATCTCATCGAGGGGAAAACAGCCTATCTTGTACCCATCGCGTTTGCAGGTTGCACGGAAGAAGAGCAACAATTTATCTGCGATAATCCCGTCAGTATTGGGCAATTGCAGCGCATGATGCGTCCAGAATTCCGCATTCACCTGAGCTATTTTATTCCTCACCATTATGTCATTACTGACCTCAGCGACGTGGGCATCATCGTTTCCACGCTGACAAACCATGAAGAGGCCGCCATGTGGCATCCGCAAGACCTGCTGATTGTGCCGCTTGTCGGCTCACACGATGACACGCTGCTCGGTTTTCTCTCGCTAGATGAGCCTGATCATGGCAAGATTCCCAATGCTGAACAGATCGAGATTGGCGAATTGTTCGCAAACGAGATTGCGCAGACTATTGAGCAAATACACGTGTTGCAGGCACAAGAAGCTGAGAAGCATTCGTTAGAGCTGGCTATTACATGCCTGCATGAAGACTTAGAACGGGTACGTCAGGGTGAATTGCATGGAGAGGTTCGCCTGATGGACAAACGCCTTCGTCCCATTACCCAGTCGCTCAATACAATGTTTATGGAAAACAGCACTATTCTGGCGCAGATGGGCAAAGTGACAGCGGCAGTAGATGAACATGCCCGTAGCGTACAACACGCATCGGAGCTGCTTGTGCGTGATACAAGCCAACAAGAGCGGCAAATGCATCAGATTTCACAGGTGCTAACCGAGATGGCGATAAACATGCATCACGTCTCCGAACGGGCCGCTGACCTCTCAAAAATAGCCGTTGAGGCCATGGATGTCGCCATGGATGGCCAGGGAGCCGTTGATCGTGCGGTCGAAGGCATGAGCAAAGTACGTGAAGCAACGCTCCACTCTTCGCGCACGATGAAACGTCTAGGCGAAAGTGGGCAAGAGATCAACAAAACCGTCATCACGATCACCGACCTGACCACGCGCATGCACTTGCTAGCATTAAATGCCGCGATTGAAGCGGCACGGGCCGGCGAACATGGGCAGGGTCTCGCTCTGGTTGCGCAAGAGATGCGTGCATTGGCAAGTCATAGCGCAGATGCGGCCCGTAAGGTTAGCACCTATATTCGTTCAATTCAGCACGAGACCACAGCGGTCGCACAAAGCGTCGAGAAAAATACACAGCAGGTGGTGACACAAACCGAACTCGTGATTCAAAGCGGTACGGCCCTTGAGGCGATCAGCGTGGTGACAGATCAAATGGCAAATCTGGTACAAGGCATCTGCAATACGGCAGAAAACCAGACGCAAGGTTCTCAACTTGTTGTAGGTACGATTCATGAAATGTTGCATATGACAGGGGAAATCACACAACACATGCGAGAGATGCAGGAATCACTAAACCACCTCACCACACTAACCGACTCATTGCGCACTCGCATGACTTCTTTTAAGCTTAATTAATCTAGAAGCCACAGGAAGCGATTACCTGCGTCCCGTAGCCCCTCTCAGGCGTGATAGCCCAAACGCTGCGCCTCAGCATAGGCGCGTTGTGCTTCTGCCAACCGGCCTAACTGCTCCAGGAGTTGGCCCTTATGATAATAAAAAGCAGATTCGTGGGGGGCCAGTAGAATTGCCTCTTCGTAGGCAACCAGTGCGGCCTCTTTCACATCCAGGTCTGACAACATGGCGGTCGTCAGGTGGAGTCCATATGAGCATATATCAGCAAGAATGTCCTGGTACATCGTGTTT
>DAICZM010000548.1 GCA_027311145.1 Ktedonobacterales bacterium | reverse complement strand
TTATCATCACTTTAACAGGTACTGATCCTTTTGTTTTCTTTTCAGGACTTCTAGACAGGGAAAATTAAATAGCCCTGTACAGAAAAAAAGTGAACTTTATGGTATAATTGAATACGAAAAAACGGAGTTGACGCTTGCTTGAAAATGAATTAGACGAAGCCCCCTGGAGCATCCAGCAGACGCTTACTGGCATCCTCTTCACGCTTGTTCCCTGGCTTGCTCTTGCATTGGGGTTAGCGAGCCTGAACGTCCGAGGCGCGCGCACAACACCGCTTGCGCCCTCGCTTGATCTGGCAAACGCCTTTGTGGTATTTGTATTTTCGTCTCTGATAGAGGGCGCGTTCTTGATTGCGCCGCTGGTGATCGTGCTGCGCATCTTGCGAGGTGTTCCTAATCGTTTGAAACAGACATGGTACGCGCTTGGCTTGCGGCATTTTCGCGTTGGTGAGGCAATATCGTGGATTATCGTGCTTTTCCTGGGCATTTATGCCATCAATCTTGCCTATCAATCGCTGATTGTTGCTTTTCATCTACCTATTCAGACTAACGATCAGGCCATTCTCAACGGAGCAAAAACCGCGCCTTTGACGACCTATGCGACCCTGATCGCTAGCGTGGTAGTTGCGCCATTTTGTGAAGAGGTCTTCTTTCGTGGCTTTGTCTTTATGGGCCTGTTGCGTGTCATGTCGCCTGTCTGGGCCATTCTGCTGAGTGCATTCATTTTTGCCCTTGCCCATGCTGATCTAGGCTCGTTCGCCGTGCTGTTTATTATCGGCATTGCCCTGGCCTTCCTGCGCTGGCGCACGCACTCACTCTGGCCCGGCATTCTGCTCCACCTGCTCAATAACGCTGTTGGTGCTTTGCTGATTGTGTTGGTCATGTCCGGCGTTGTGCATCCTTGAGGCTGGAAAGGCAAATAGCCACCCGCTCTCCCATGCTCATCCATAAGGACTGATGATGGGGGGTTGAACAAATTACTATGGTAGATGAAGCGGTCCCTACAGGTAAAACAGGTTCTATCCGTAGGGACCGCTTGATTGCGTCTGTTGGCTCACAAACCGTTATTGCGCGGTCAGGGAGACATCGTCAAGGTACATGTAGGTGTAGTATGGGCCGCCGTTGGCCTGTTCGTGATCGAGGAATTGGATGCCCACGGTCTGTCCGGCGTAGGCCGAGAGATCGAAGTTCATCTGTATCCATGTTTGATCGTTGGTGGTGTTGATAAAGAGTTGCTGAAGGACGTTGCCCTGGCTATCAATCACGTTTGCTTCTTGCCAACCGTAGGTACTGGAGTCATTGCTGGCAGGCCAGTAGTAGAAGCTGAGCGCGATCTGTTTCGCGTTACCGGGCAGCGAGACCATCTGCGAGGCGATAGCATCGCCTTGCTGTTGCGCGCTGGTCCCCAGTTGTAACGAATAGGCACCGCTATGGACCTGCGCCTGGCTTCGCGTGGGGAGCGATGTTCCTGAGAAGGTCCAACCTCCACTGCTCTCGAAGCCACCATTCTGCAACAAGCCTGATCCCGTTCCCACCGTTGGCGAGGGTGCAGGCGTGGATGTTGGTTGACTGGTTGGCGTGGGCACAGGCTGTGTTGGAGTAGGCGCGGGCGTATTAGTTGGTAACGGTGTCGGTGTGGGCACAGGCTGTGTTGGCGTAGGTACAGGCGTATTAGTTGGTAATGGTGTCGGAGTAGGCGGTTGCGTCGGCGTGGGCGTCGGCGTTGTACCGCCTGTGAAGAAGGCTGGAATGACCTGACCTCGACTATCGACTGGCGTGGGCAAGCCAAGCTCGTACATGAAATTTGCGCTCATGTCGTCAATGCCCATCGCGCTGCTGTAGCTCTGTCCGCTGACGATGCCAGGGCCAGCGAAAACAAAGGGAATATGGCGCGTTGAACCTTGACCTGTGCTGCCCAGGCCATAGAAGTTGTCAAAGCTGGTATGATCGTTCTCGGCCTCGTCCGAGACAATTGCGATAGCAGTATTGCTCGTGTAATTGTTTTGCTGTAACCAACTCAACAATTGCCCGAATGCCTGATCGTCCCACCCACTGGCCTGCTGATACAAGCCAGCAGCGGCATCAGGACTGGTGCTTTCGACGGAACGGCCTTCCGCCTCGGTGATTGGTACATAGACGAGTTGCCCATTGGTGTTCGAGGCATTGGCGGTCAAGAAGTTTTCTACCTCTGTAATCCACTGCGTTGGCACGCCATTGATGTTTTTGCCGAGCGAAATCTGGTCAACATTCGCGTCTGTGATGTGGCCTGTTGGATAGTCGTTGCCACCAATGACGGCGGTACTCATCCCGTAGCTCTTGGCAACATCAAAGATCGACTCCTGGCCAAACTGCTCGGTTCCACTATACCAGATGTTGGTGTCCAGGCCGTCAGGCTGCCCCCAGACCTTCGCGGGAGCATCGGGTGTGCGCCACGCGGGATATGAGCCGACGGCAATCTGGTAGTGGTCAATAGGTGACCAACCATACTGTGTCCACGCTTCGCTGGCAACCACGCCTTGCTGTGCCAGTTGGTGCGTGGCAGGCGAGTTGTTTGCCATTGACTGGGTGTCAGCGAACCATGAGTCATAATACGTCTCGTCAAAATCCACGACGATCATGTTCTTGGCGCGTCCTGCTGGCACGCTGCGTGAACCCACAATCGCGATTGGCGCAAGTTTGAAATTAACCGTCATGCTGCCATTGACAGTGACCTGGGTCTGCTGCGCGTCACGATACATGGCCTGCGTGCCGCTCACGGTGTACCGCCAGGCTGCTAGGTTATAGGTTCCCGCCGCGATCCCTGGGAAGCTATACGTACCATCACTGGCTGTTGTGGTGTACTGCGCGGTACTGCCGACCGCTCCCAGGCTGATGCCAATCTGCGCGTTTGCGACTGGCTGACCCGTTGTCGCATCCGTCACCGTCCCGCTAATGCCCGCAGTGCCTGCTGCTAGCCTGAGACGCGGTGCTTTTAGGGAGCCGCTGGGCAGGTCGTCGGTATCCCCAAAGGCACTTGAGGGAATGTATTGGCTTGCGGAATGGCCTGTTTGCGTGGGTTGGGCGAGCGAGCGTGGGATAATTGCGAGTGATAAGAT
>DAICZM010000547.1 GCA_027311145.1 Ktedonobacterales bacterium | reverse complement strand
AGATCGTGTGCTTGATAAAGGGGTGGTGATCGTTGGCGATATCAAGATTGATCTGGTCGATGTAGAGCTTTTAACGATCAAGATACGGCTGCTGATTGCCTCGGTTGATAAGGCAAAATCGATGGGCATTAACTGGTGGGAAGGCGATGCATTCCTGCAAAAAAGCACTGCTAAAGCAGAAAATGCGCAATGAAGAGCTGTACCCGACTCTGAACAGAGTAAATCCACTCAGGGTCGGGTACATTTTTGTTAATGCTTGATTTCTGGGCCGAAAAAGCCAATAAATTCGGGACTAGCAACGCGGCGCATGGTTTCCTCTTCCTGCGTCCATATGCGGTACGCGGCCTCTGCTACGTTGTCGGCACATTCATCAGGGATTTGCAGTATGCCATTGACGTCACCATGGAGAAGATCGCCAGTGTGCACGCGCATCCCTGAAACCATTACTTCGTCACCCACGCTGACGCAGACCGGGTTGCCGTGTGAGACCACCAGTCCAGCGCAAAAATAGTGAAAATTCCCCAGTGCGCGCACCTCTTTGACATCGCGCAGGCCGCCATCGGTCAGAATGCCTATCGCGCCGAGGCGTTTCATTGTCGTAGACATTACTTCGCCCGCGTGGCAGGAGTGCAGGCGGTCTTGACCAACGTCCTGCATGACGACAATCGCGGGCTTGGGAGCCTGTGCCAGTAGCTCATACAGTTTGTTAAAGCCGATGCCCTGGCGACCTTCTGTCGTGCTATCGACTGTGCAGGTTACGGCGTAGCCGACGATGGGTGGCAAGTCTGGAAAAATACAGCGAATGTCATATCCCACATAGCCCGCGACGCGCGGACGTACCTGGAACGTTTCAATAGCGTTGGAGATTGTTGGACTATCAATGCGACGTAGCGCGCTGAGCTGCCCGTAACTCAGTTTAGCGACCATGCGATAAGCTCCTTGCTGTTTGTCTGGTGGCTTGAAATGGAACGTGCAATTCGTATAGTATCATCATAGCATATCGCAGTTGATGTGGATTTATGATGAGCCGTCTTATCTGTGCATATTGCTGACCTCTAGCGATATAATACAAGATAATGTAAAGTCCAACGAAGCAAAGAGGAGAACCTATGGAAGCTGCACTCTCAGACATTCTTGTTGTTGATCTCTCGCGTGTTTTCGCGGGTCCCTACTGTTCAATGGTCCTGGGCGACCTGGGGGCGACCGTGATTAAGGTCGAGCAACCCGGCAAGGGCGATGATACACGCCAGTATGGCCCACCTTATATCGCGGGCGAGAGTGCCTACTACCTGGGCCTCAATCGCAACAAACATAGCATCACGCTTGATTTTAGCGTGCCCGAAGACAAAGAACGCCTGCTGGTGCTGATCAAAAAAGCAGCGGTGCTGGTCGAAAATTTTCGCCCTGGCACGCTCGCTCGCCAGGGATTGAGCTATGAGGATTTGCGGACACTCAATCCAGGGCTGGTCTATTGCTCGATTAGTGGCTATGGGCAGAATGGCCCGTATGTCTCGCGTGCCGGTTATGATTTTGTCGCACAGGGAGAATCTGGTATGATGGCGATCACAGGCGAGGTCGATGGTGAACCACAGCGCATTGGCTCTCCCATTGGCGATCAGTCGGCGGGCATGTTCGCCACGATCGCCATTCTCGCCGCCTTGCGCGTGCGTGACCAGACGGGCAAAGGGCAGTATATCGATATCTCGCTGCTTGAGGCCACCACTTCGCTGCTTGGCAATGTCTCTGCTAACTATTTAATCTCTGGCGAAGAGGCCCGTCGCTATGGCAATGGGCATCCCAATATTGTTCCCTATCAGGCGTTTCGCACGCACGATGGCTACATTGTGGTTGCCTGTGGCAATGATCGTCTCTATCGCTCGTTTTGCAGCTTAATTGGGCGCGATGATCTGGCAACCGATCCGCGTTTTGCCACTAACCCGCAGCGTGTGCGCAACCGCGCTGAATTGATACCACAGTTGCAGGCCCAATTTGGGCAACGCAATAGCGAAGAGTGGTTGGCAATGCTTCGTGAGGTGGGCATCCCTTGCGGGCCGATCAATAAGGTCAGCCAGATTTTCAATGACCCACAGATTCAGGCGCGTGGCCTCGTGTGGGAGTGTGAGCATCCAACCGCTGGCAAAATCAAACTTGCTGGCTCGCCGATGAATCTTTCCGAGACGCCCACACGCCTCTATAAAGCCCCGCCGCTGCTCGGCGAGGACAACGATAAAACGTTCTAAAGCTGTACGTGTTTTTGCCAGACCTGCACGCTAAATTCAGCATGCGTGTAGAGTTCTTCTTGTGCTTGCAGAGCGGCCTGCGTCTCGGCGGAGAGATGACGGGAGTTTGGTGTCATCGTGACGACTTGCATGATCTCGGTGCCCTTGAGATGCAGCGGCGTGTGTAGCGTGCGCGTGGTGAGCAGATCGAAATAGGGGCGGCATTGTGTGCTGATATGCTGCTCCTTGTCTTCTTCAATGCTGAGTAGCGCGAACTGTGAACGCAATTCGGCAAGGTGCTGCGGGCCTGGAAAGACGATCAGCAGGATGCCCCCTGGCATAAGCACGCGCGCGAACTCTGCCATGTTGCGTGGCGCGAAAATGTTGAGTAGCACGTGCAGTGTATCGCTGGCAAAACTCAGATGTTCCCACACGTCGGCAACCACGAACTGGGCTGCTTTATAGCGTTTCGCCGCCATGCGCAGCGCGTCCTTTGCGATATCCATGCCGAGGCAGCAGCTATGCAGCGTAGCAAATTGTTGTGTCAGATAATGTTGCAAACGTCCCACATAATAGCCCTCGCCACAACCGATATCGAGCAGGTTGAGGTGTGGCAACGCCTCCTCTTCGCTTGCATACTCGTGACGCAGATGCTCGGCAACGAGTTCATTGATGCTATCCGACAGTGGGGTATAGTGACCTTGTTCCAGAAAAGCGCGCCGTGCCTGTAACATCGCCTTGCTATCGCCCGCGCTCTCCGCCACTTTTTTGATCAGCAGATTGACATAGCCCTCTTTGGCGATATCAAAACTATGCCCGCTGGCGCATTTGAGCGCGTTGCCCACTGGCGTAAAGCGCAAATGACCGACAGGAC
>DAICZM010000546.1 GCA_027311145.1 Ktedonobacterales bacterium | reverse complement strand
CCTATGAATCCGCCCAAAATCGGCTTCCCGATCGTTATAGTTTCATAATCACCTTTGTGGTGGTTCTTTCTGTGGCCTGCCCTTTCATCATGTACGCATTGAAACTCAAGGTGCATGATGAAAGGGCTAGTTCTCTAAATAACGGAGTATCTTCTCTATGTCAGTTCTCCAAATCGTCGCCCTTCTCTTTGAGGCCCTTCTGGGCCTGTTCAGTGCCTATACGGCGTATTCGTTGTTTACTTGGTCTCCACCTGCTATGGCGAAGGCGCGTGAGGCCTTGCACTATCCGCGTTGGTACTGGCTCTTGGCTGGCTATGTGGCCTCGATTGGAGCTCTTGGCCTGTTGGTGGGCTTGTTCGTCCCGCTTGTTGGAGTGCTGGCGACTGCGTGGATGATTGCGTATTTCGTGGTGGCAACGTTCACCCATCTCGTGCGCAAAGATTTCACCGGGTTTGCAATACCCCTCGTCTTCCTCGTCTTGCCTCTTGGGCTGCTTGTCTTACGGTGGGCTGAGGTTGCCTCGCTGCTTGTAGTTTTTGGTCGGTAGGTGTGCCCCACTTTTGCTATCACCTTCCTGTCAACTGTCAGTTGCTACAAAGATAAGCTCATCAGGTGAATGGCATAAAACAAGGCTAGAAGCGGATTCACGATTTCGCTTCTAGCCTTGTGGGTGGTGGAGATGAGGGAGAGTCGAAACAAAGCGGACGGTTGCTTTTCGCCTTTTTGCATGCGTCTCTCTGCTGGTGTGGAGCAGAAGCTGTGCTATTTCTGCCTATCTATTTCTATCATCTTCAATGGCTATTGGTCGGCTAAACTGTCAAAGGAACTGTCACCTTAGTACCCGACGTATTCCAGGATAGACAGGCAAAAGAGGCTATTTGTTAACACTTTTGCCTGTCTGATAGGGATGGGGATGGATGGCGCGCCATAATGACATTCATCAGGATGCAGGTGACCTTGTTTCCTTCGCCTCTTCGTCCGATGTGGCTGAAACAGAAAACTGGTGCGTGAGAAATGCCGTAAATGCATACATCTCGGCCCTCCCGCGTTCTAAATAGCTGGCTTTGAGTGCTGGCGGTAGCGTGTCAACCACTGCGGCAAAGCCAGGTTCAATGCGATACGTTGCCGCCGATCGAAAACGCTTCACCAGCAAACGCGCTGGACCAGAAGGGCTGGCCTGCGTATAGAACGTCTCTAGCAACGTAGTCAAGTGCTGATACAGGGCACTCTGCTGCTCGCAGTGGGCAATCATCAGGCGCATGTGCACATCAGCGGTGAGCCAGCGGTCAAACGCTTCTTGCGCTCCAGATGCTTTTGCCTGCTCTTCGTGTTCACACACTGCGAGCCAGTGACGCTGAAACAGACGTTCCTGCTCGGCGTCAATAATAGTCACCCAGGGATAGGGGGCACCGTGATCGAGATGCCCTTCACAGGACTGTTGCGTGGTGAAGCCCAGCAGATTGAGCAGCACGACGGTCTCAAAAATCCCAGGGTCAACCTCGCAGCCCAGTTTGTCGCGAAACTGTGAGACACGAATGCGCATTTGCTGATAGCGTTGTTCCGCTTCAGCGGTTTGAAACTGCTCTGGCGCAAAGACCATGGCTACACCTCGACCCAGCCGTCTCCACCGCACATGCCGCACATATCCGTCTCAGTGATTTTGCCAGTGCCACGGCAGGGAAGACAGCGAATTTTGCGCCTGGTGCCCCAATCGTCGGTGATTTCTCTCATACCAGTGCCATCACACATCTCGCAGGTTTCGGTGATATTGACTTTGCTACTGCCTTGACAATCGGGACAGCTCACCTTTTTGCCCATCATGGACCTTCCTTTCACCCAATAAAGGAAACACAGTGGGAACGATCTATGTACATGGTACATACGCTGATTGAGGTCATTGGCTCTCTTTGTTAGAGACGCTTCTCAATTAGGTGACATTCTACAAGGAGAAACGATATGAGCAAATTCCTCTTTTTATTCTACCATATTTTCTCAATCAGACAAAGAAGCCAAAAACAGAACCCAGGGCTATTTACTTCTCCGTCAGAGGTCCTAAAAGCGAAAGAAATGGATGAGTTTCGGTTAAAGTGATGATAACGAAAACATCATGAAACGAGGACTCATCCGAGATGAACTATAGCATAGTCAAGGAAGCCAGGGAACAGGCCGGATGGAGCGCAGAAAGCGAAGCATTGTCAGTGTATCAAGCTTTAGAGAAACTGGAAGACAAATGTAGAGCGCAAGGAAAGAGATATTCGCTGGCTCTGGTGCTCACCTGCATCCTACTGGCGAAAATGGCAGGGGAAACGACCCTGCAAGCGATCATGGAATGGGTGCGTCTGCGGAGTGCCTGGTTACAAAACATGTTGCCAGAGACACGAGCGCAGTTTCCTTGTGCAGCAACGTACAGTAATGTCTTGCGGCGCGTGGACCCCGAACACGTCAATGAACTCCTCATGGATTTGTTGACCCGTGTGAGGGCCGAGAAACGAACAGAGGGCGAGCAAAGACATGTGGTGCTCGATGGCAAGACCTTACCAACGATGCAACAAGAGGTTGTGGATAAGTGGGATGATGCATTTGGGAATGATGAGAGTGAAGAGGAATAGCTTTCTGCTCTCATCTGCTCTCATTGTTAGTTCTGCTCTCAGTTCTGCTCTCAAGAGGTAAATTTGAGGTTTGGACTTGTAAGCTGAATGGCATAAAATAAGGCTAGAAGCGGATTCATGTGCTTGCTTCTAGCCTTCATTTTGGTGGAGATGAGGGAGAGTCGAAGACTGAGAACGCTTGTTCTATTTGACTTCCCAGGCGGTTTTACGCTCGACAATGGCGTAAAATCTGGTTATCTTGTCTAATACTATCTAAGTGTATCTGATTGCGTCGGTCGGTTCTGCTGTCAAAAGTGCTGTCAGAATTTCGGTTTTTGAGAGAGTGAAAAACCTTATGTTGCCATTGATGACTGTGTGCCGATGGAGAGAGGCGGTTCTGCTTATTTATTCTGGTCCTTTTTTATCCTCTGTGTGCTCAAAAAGGCTCCTCTTTGTTTGTTGGTGTTGGCTTATTTCCACAAAAATTTATGTAGGTTGCTGCTGTAGTTGCT
>DAICZM010000545.1 GCA_027311145.1 Ktedonobacterales bacterium | reverse complement strand
GTTGGGTATCATTCAAGGCGTCTTTCACCTCAACGCCAGCGAGGCATCCTGGGTCGTCAGTATCTGGTTGCTTGGTATTATGGTTGGTGCGTTCGTCTTTGGCTATCTAGCGGACCGCTTTGGACGCAAACGTCTCTTTATTGTCACGCTCCTCCTCTATTCGATCTGTACTGTAATTACCGCTCTTTCTCCCAACTATCCCTTTCTACTGGCTTTCCGTTTCTTAACGGCGATTGGCGTTGGTGCGGAATATGCCGCAGTAAATTCTGCGATCAGCGAGTTTATCCCGCCTAATAATCGTGGCAAGGTCAATGGCCTGGTGATGAATTTCTGGACAGTGGGAGCGATGGTTGCCGCGCTGGTCAATCTCTATTTCATCAATCTGCTGGCAGCTAATATCGGCTGGCGTTTCGGTTTTGCCATAGGCGCGATTGCCGCTTTATTTGTACTCTGGATGCGGCGTGCGATTCCCGAGTCGCCGCGCTGGTTGCTCAGCAAGGGACGACGGCAGGAGGCCGAGGAGGTTGTCAAACAGATTGAGATATTGGCCTGTCAGGAGTCGAAAAAGCCTGTCGAAGCCATCTTAGTTGACATGGCATCCCCACAACCTTTTTTCGCTCAGATCAAGGAATTACTGACGCGCTACCCCGCTCGTCTCGCGCTTGGTTGTGTGCTGGATCTCTCTGAGGCCTTTGGCTACTATGGCATGTTCGCCTTTCTCTCACTGGTTGTGCTACCCACCATCAATATTCCGGCGACGCAAATCCCCTGGTTCTATTTCTTGGGCAATGTGGGTGCGCTGATCGGTGGTCTGGTGATGGTTTTGGTTATAGATGTCTTGGGACGTAAGAAAACCGTGCCAGCGTTTTATGTGCTGGCGGCTGCGAGTGCCGTCTTGCTTGCGCCTGCAACTGCGACGCATAGTGGCCTGATCGTTTTACTGGCCTTTATGCTGGCTAATTTCTTTGCCACTGGTGCATGGACGAGTGCCTATCCCACTTTCTCTGAGATTTTTCCTACCCATCTGCGCTCGACGGGCATCGGCCTCTCGGTTGCGGTTGGGCGCATTGGAGCCGCTGCAAGTGCGCCTTTGCTGGTCTGGATTGCGCAAGGGCCTTTCGGCATTGGTGGGGCATTGGTTGTGCTAGCTCTGCTCTGGCTTGTGGGTGCATTCGCGATGCTCCCCTGGTATTTCCGCGGTATTGAAGGAGCAGGTACGCCGCTAGAAAAAATGGTTCCCGCCTCGTAATAATGTCATACGAAAGGAGAGAGCATGAGCCGACCCGAAAGCAGCCGCATCTTACCAATGAGCAACCATCCTCCAGTTCTTACCAGTCCAGACCCACCGGAGTTGGACATGGACGCTCTGGATACGCTCTGGCTACAGGTCACAGGCACGCTCTGTAATATTGCGTGCCTGCATTGTTTTATTACCTGTGGACCCAAAAATCATCAGCACGAAATGATGACGGTGGAACAGGTGTGCAACACGTTGATAGAAGCCCAACAACAGGGTGTGCGCGAATATTATTTCACAGGAGGTGAGCCGTTCCTGCATCCTAATATTCGCGCTCTCATTTTAATGACGTTAGCGCAAGGGCCGTTATCAATTTTAACCAATGGTATCCTCATTGATGATGAGATGGCGGCATGGCTGGGTGACGTTTTTCGTGACGCACCCTATTCGCTGGATCTGCGTGTCAGTTTGGACGGTTACACGGCAGAAGATAACGACCCAATACGCGGCAATGGCACGTTCGAGCGCATCATTGCAGGTATCAAGCGGCTGGCCTCGCATGGTGTCAATCCGGTTATTACTGTCACCGAGGTGCGACCTGGAATGGGACAGGCACATGAGCGCGCGACGTTTATCAATTTTGTGCGCAGTTTGGGTATCGACAAGCCACGCCTGAAATTTCTTGTTCCCTTCCTGATTGGACGCGAGGAGCGACGCACACGCGGCTACACGGAGAATGAGTTGCTGCACGAGGGTGATCTACAACCAGGTGAGGCGCAGAAATTGCAGTGCAGCAGTTGTCGCATAGTCACTGATGATGGCGTCTATCCTTGCCCGCTGCTGATTAACACACCAGGAGCGAAAATGGGCACAAGCCTGCGTGATGGCCTTCAGCCGATCAAACTGGCCTGGCAACCCTGCTACACCTGTCATGTCTATGGCGTCACCTGTCGCACATGATATATGCCAGAAAGGAGATGTGATGGAGCAGCAAGACGAGCGAGCAAAGCCGTATCGAATTGCGGTTTTTGGCGGTTGCTATAACAATTATCTGTCCTTGCAGGCGACAATTGACGATGCGCTGCGGCGTGGTGCGCAAGCGTTCTATTGCCTGGGTGACATGGGCGGCTTTGGCCCACATCCTGATCGTGTATTTCCGCTCTTGTGGGAATATAACGTGCAGTGCATGCAGGGCAATTACGATCATAGCATTGGCAACCGCTTAGCTGATTGTGCCTGTGGCTATACCGATCCACGCGATAATTATTACGCGCAGATCAGCTATGATTATACGCTGGCTCATACCTCTGATCGCTACAAGGACTGGCTACGTGCGTTACCGCCGACATTTCGGCTTAATCTGGCAGGAAAACGTGTCCTGATGGCCCACGGGTCGCCGCGCCGCGTCAACGAGTTTCTCTGGGAATCGACGACGCCAGAGCCGTTTTTGGACAAATTATTTATGGACTACGAGGCGGATATTGTTCTCTGCACACATACAGGTATTCAGTGGCAGCGTCAGCTAGCTGATGGACGCCAGCTTGTCAATGTCGGTGCTATTGGGCGTCCACCGAATGATGGGCAAACAGCGGTCTGGTACGCGCTTTTGACGGTGCAACCCATCTTACAGCAGGTTTCGTGCGAATTGTTGCCTGTTGCTTATGACCATGAGCGTCTGGCGTATGAGATACGTCAGCAACAGTTACCGGAAGAGTTTGTCGAGACCATTCTGACGGGTTGGTGGACGACCTGCCTTGAGATATTGCCGGCACGGGAACGGGCGCGTGGGCGTTTCTAGCGCATAATAATGCTCTTTAAAATTTTAAAGCGGATAACGAACTCATTCACCCTATCTGGATTAAAT
>DAICZM010000544.1 GCA_027311145.1 Ktedonobacterales bacterium | reverse complement strand
CTCATGCACTTAGTAACCGCTGATCTCCCGACGAAGTTTCTTCATCCCAATGTCAAACTCTTGCGCGAGCGCTTGCGGTGATATCCAATGGCAAAGCGATGCGCCTCGGCGTTGGCCAGCAAGATGTCACGCTCTAAAGGCAATGTCATCCTGGTCAGCACATTGAAAAAATGGGGGATCGACCCAATGGCCTATCGCTACTTGCTACTCACCGCCCACTATCGCTCAAAACTCAACTTCAGCGATGAGTCGATTACTGCCGCCCAGAATGGCTTAAATAATCTACACGCTGATCTTGCCGCCTTACCACGTGAGACGTTCGCCACTGATGCCCCCTGGTCAGCCGAAGCCACACAGCTACGCGCAGCTTTCCAACAAGCCATTAGCGATGATCTCGACATGCCAACCGCGCTGAGTATTACACGCGAGGCAGCGCGTAGCAATAAAATTGCCCCGGCGGAACGCTGGCGACTCGTCATCGACTTCGATCTCGTGCTTGGCTTGCGCTTGCATACCGTCGAAGCTAAAACAACACGTGCCGTTAGCGAAGACGTGCAAGCCCTTGTACGCCAGCGCGATGCCGCCCGTGCCGCACGCAACTGGAAGCTCTCTGACCAACTGCGCGATCAGATTCAGACGTTCGGCTTTGAAGTCCGTGACACCGCACAAGGAACCGAACTGCTATAATAAATACAAACACCTATGACTGATGTGATACTATCAATCATAAAATGACTGATAGTATCACGGTACTAAAGGAGTCTTCTTTATGCTATCTTGGTGGAAACGCATCGCGCTCGCAACCGCTACCGTTGCCGGGATTACAGGCCTGGCCGGTGGAGCTTATTATCTCCTCACACATCGTCCCTTACCTAAAAAAAATGAAACGCTGTCTATCCCCAACCTGCATGAACCCGTTAAAATTATCACTGATCTCTATGGCGTCCCTCATATCTACGCCAACAACGAAGATGATTTATATTTCGCACAAGGCTATATTCATGCTCAACAACGCCTCTGGCAGATGGAGATGAATCGCCGCCTCACATCGGGTCGCTTATCTGAAATTTTTGGCCCCGTCGCCCTCGAAGTTGACCGTTTCTGTCGCCGCCTGGGTATGCACCGCTCCGCCGCCGCTGACCTACTACAACTACCCGCACATGAGAAGCGCGTACTAGAAGCCTATGCCCAGGGCGTCAATGCCTTTCTCGAACACAATAGCCAACGACTTCCCATCGAATTCACCATTCTACGCTATAAACCTGAAGCCTGGCAGCCAACCGACACACTGCAATGGGCAAAACTCATGGCCTGGAACCTCGGTGGCAATTGGGAAACTGAACTGATCCGCGCACGCCTGGTGGCCCTGCTCGGTGTTGAACGCGCGATGAAGCTGGAAGGCGGCTATGACCCACAACATCCGCTGATCATTCCGCCCGGTGCCGAATATCAAGGTATCAATACCGGTCTACTAGAACAATATGCCCAGATCAAACAACTCAGTGGCTTCGGAATGATGGGAGCCAGCAATAATTGGGTCGTTGATGGCACAAAAAGTTGCACAGGCGCGCCCATTCTCTGCAATGATCCCCATCTCGGCCAGGCCGCACCATCGATCTGGTTCGAGTGCCATCTCAGTGCTGGCGACATCGACGTGGTCGGCGTCAGCTTTCCTGGCAGTCCCGGCATCGTCATTGGACACAATCAACACATTGCCTGGGGCGTCACCAATGCTATTTCCGACGTAGAAGACCTCTATATCGAGAAATTTAACCCGCACAACCCACACCAGTACGAATATCAAGGACAATGGGAAGAAGCACAGCTTGTGCGTGAAGAAATCACCGTCAAAGGCTCTAAAACACCCCTAATCGAAGAGGTACGTATTACCCGCCATGGCCCCATTCTCACACACATGCCATCCTTCACCGACAACGAGCAACCCCATCTGCACAACACTACCGACCTCCCTCTGGCCCTGCGCTGGACAGGGCTTACACAATGCCGCATCATCTCTGCGATCAGCAAACTCAATCGCGCCACGAACTGGGACGAATTCCGCAATGCCATGCGCGATTGGGACATCCCACCACAAAATGTCGTCTATGCCGACCGCGATGGCAATATTGGCTATATCATGGCCGGAGCCATTCCCATCCGCGCACAAGGACAGGCCCTGCTACCATCACCCGGTTGGACCGGCGACTATGAATGGATTGGTCTCATTCCCTTTGAAGAACTCCCACAAACCTACAATCCAGAACAACACTTCATCGTGACCGCCAACAACCGCGTCATCGACGACAGCTATCCCTACTATATCACCCACGAATGGCTCAATGGCTACCGCGCCCAACGCATTTGCGACCTGCTAACCCACAAAGAAAAACTCTCTCTCGCCGACATGGCCACTATCCAGGCAGACCAATACGCACTGCCTGCACGCGCTGTCGTCCCACATATGCTCCGTATTCCAGCTACCACTCAGCTTGCACGCACCGCACAACACCTATTACAGACCTGGGACTATATCCTTGCCCCCGATAGTGTCGGAGCTACGCTCTACACCACCTTCTTACGCAAACTGGAATATATTGTTTTTAGTGCCGTACTGGGCAACGATGAGACATTTATCCAAAGCTATCTGGGCACAGGAGCCAACATCCTCGCACCACAAAATGGCTACGCCAGCCGCAGCAAACCACTCCTGATCCGCTTACTCAATGAACAGGATGATCGCTGGTTTGCTTCATCAGAACTTCCCAATGGCCCCACAAGCTGGCCGAGCGCGTTACAGGCTGCATTTCAGGCCACGCTGGAAGAGTTACAAGAAAAACTCGGCAACGATCTCACCAACTGGCAGTATGGAGCCATTCACCATATGACCTATAACCATACATTGGGAATGGTCAAGCCGCTTGACAAGCTCTTCAATCGTGGCCCATTTCCCGTCGGTGGCGACATCGACACCGTCAATATGGGGGCTTCACTGCCCAGTGCCCCCGCCATCGTCACCACCACCGACGGCGGGGCATCCTGGGTGAACCAAAGCGTCCCAAGCGGAGTGGGCGCCCTCAATTGGGTCTCTTGTGCTTCGACCTCGGAC
>DAICZM010000543.1 GCA_027311145.1 Ktedonobacterales bacterium | reverse complement strand
GATCTGGCCCTGCAAAATCGCTCTCGTCAATATCCGCGCGCTCTTTGACGGTCAGCGAACGGGTGATACCGAGGCTATCCGCCAGGGCAAAGGCGTCTTGCGGGTACAGATCGTAGAGGGCTGTATCGTTAGTGCGTGTAGGCATAGAAAAAGGCCCATCCTCTTTGAGAATGGACCTGATAGGCATATGCCTGGGTCTACTATGTATATTCTGTTACGTCAAGCATAGCATACAGGCATCAATTGTGCAAGGGATGGATGGGCTAATTAATGAGAAGACCTGATAAAGGCGAACGCCAGGGCAATACCCATGCCCTGGCGTTCTTTGTCTCTTAGCGAGTGCGACAGACTCGAGAGATTGCCCTATCCACACGAAACGGCGTCGGTTGGGTGCTGTTTGACGCTCGCTCAGTTGGCCGCTACTGTATCTCCCAGCGAAAAATGGGAGAGCTGGATTCGAACCAGCGACCGCGAGATACTCACCCGGATTGAACCGCTCTTGTGGGAGGCAGGTGATTAAGTCTGGAGTAATAATCTTAACTTCAGGTTCAGATTACGCTTCAATCTCAATCTGTACTCCGTCATGCAGTATAGCCTATCCGAAAATGTAATGCAAGACGGGGTCGCCTGTCTGTTGCTGCATGGCATCATGACGGTTCGCCTCTTCACGCGCAAACTTGACCGCCCGTTGCAGCTTTTCGATACGCTCAATGAGCGCGTTTACATCGTCGGCTGGCATCGCACCGGAATAGTGAATCGTCTTCCAGCGGCCCTCTGGCACATCCTCATCCCATACGACAAATTGTTGCGGGTGATGCTGATTGCCCTCAAAGGCGGCTTTCGATTTCTTATCTTTCTTGGAGCGGATCGTCTCAACGGGCGGCGTCGCCCAGCATCCTTGCGCGGTATCATGGCTCCACTCTTCAGCGGCGTCCAGGATAGGAATTTTCTTCACGAATGCCAGCAGTTCTACACACTGCTTTTCCAGAAAGAGCAGGTGCGTCGCAGGCACCTTTTCTACCAGGACTTTTTCATCGACGACAAGATCGGCTTTCGCCAGGCAGTTCGTCCAGTCCTTTGTGGCAATAACATCAAAGAGGTTGGTCAGTTGCGCCTGCACGCCTCTGAGGACGTGCGTCGCTTTGACCTGGACGCGCGTCGATTCGGGCGGCAATACGAGACCCTTGTCTTCCAGCGGGGTATATGCGCGTGCGATGCCAGTCAGCAATCCCTTGTTGCTGAGAAGCCCCTGCGCCTTTGCGAGTTCTTGCGCGGCTTTGTCTTTTACATCCTTTTCAACAGCGATCACCTGGCTGAGGTGAGATGTCATAGTTCCTTGTCCTCCATACGATTAAAATTGACGGGGATACCGTCATTCATTCTATCATTGCGGTCAATCACACATCCTGATGGACGCCTGTCTCTTCACCTACTTCTTCTACCAGCACGCGCAATTCCTCCAACATCTTCTCCAACTTGCGCCGCGTGATGCGATGGATACTTTTACAGGATTTACAGCGAATCTCGATGCTGTCCTCAGACGGATTCGCCCCGCCACTGACAATACGGCAAATCGGGCGTTGCCAGATATTGCACAGCATGGCCTCAAAGCGTTGCGCGTGAACGGGTTCACTCATCTCTTGCTACTCCTTACACTGGCATCGCTTGAGAAACGGCCCTAGCGCGTCCAGCATCGCTGCGATCTCAGGATTGGCGCGACTGATGGTGATCTCGCGCAGCAAGAAGCAGCGTGTACACTGCCGGTACAGGCCATTGGCGTAGTCCTCATCTGATGATTTGCCTTGTACCGTCACGATGGTGGGGACTATCCTGTCTTCATCGCGCGCCTCATCCGCCAATCGCCTCAATCCATCGCGTACATGCGGCGCACTGAACGTCTCTTCCCATGCGCGTTGATCTTCCATGTCGAGCAGCAGCGCGGCGTGAACTTCCTTGCGCACAATGGCGGCTATCCGCTCCATGTCAGCGCCGGTAATCCTAAATTGAGGCGGTATGAATTGCGGCCCATTTGATGGGAACGTAATACGATGAGAACCGCGTCTATTCATCTCTGCAAGGGATTGCCAGAGCGCATCGTCCGTTCTACTCGAAGTATCGCCCTCTTCATACTTCTGCCAGTGTATTTCCCTGTCGCTCACTTTCCGCCTCCATGCTCTAGAATACCGGCATAATTGCGCAAGAACTCATGCACAAGCAGCAACGTCTCCAATGGCGATTTGCCCATTGACACGCACAGGCCGTTTATCGCGTCTTCTACGGCTTGTGCGTGGTGTTCATGGGCAAGCGTCGATAACATGCGCAAGTCGGCAAGCACCTTGTCCATCACGAACTCATAAAGCATGGTGCGTTCTGTCATGGGCGCACGTATTGCAGCGTTGTACAAGGCTTCATGCGGGTCTATTTTCAGTTTGGTTGGTGCTTCGATTCCAGCCTGTCGCCTCATCCGATTGACAAACTGGCGACTACAGCCAATGTGCGCGCCGATGTCAGCGTCGCTCATCTCAGGATGGACAGCGAGCGTTGCTAGCACCTGCTCTTTGTGGCGTGTCTCTTCTTGTTTGTGCCGTTCTCGTGTTTGCTGCTCAGTGACGGTCATGACTTCACCTCCATCAGTTCGCGATTCTCCCAGATGTTACCGATCACCTCTTCCCACTTCGAGCAGGTAAAATCAGGCAAGTGGCGTATATCTTCGATAGTGGCGGTTTTCTCTACCAACCCCCAGCTTGTGTTGTCAAGGTATCGCACAATATCGCCCTCGTATATCTCTTTGTCGTTACGATCTTGCAAGCCTGTACACCGCATCAGCACGATCTCATCCCATGCCCAGAAGTCCCTCGCCGCCTCATGCTCTCCTGTGTTGAAGTCAACCGAGGCTTTCCCCCAGACTTCGACGCCGCCTGGTTCCGGGTCAAGTTCGATTGCTAAGACCTGCTGCATCTTTTTGAGCGTCTTGTGATAGGCGCGGTATTTGGTGTTGCTCACGACTTTACACCTCGCTAAAGTCAGCAACTTTGCCAGCCGACTTCTTGACAAGATATTCATCGCTCACGTATTTGAGGATAACCCGCCCCGTCTTCGGGTGCGTGCGCTCATGGAC
>DAICZM010000542.1 GCA_027311145.1 Ktedonobacterales bacterium | reverse complement strand
CTACAGGAAAGATGCTCAAGAAGCTTTCAATGGCATTGGTACTGCGAATGTAGCGATGCATCACTGGCGGAAAGGCGTAAAACGACAAGAGATGCTCTTCGTCTTCCATCAAGCTCCGCACCGCTTCGGGATACCTCTGGCGGTACTTCCCTTTGAAGGCTTCCAGTTGCGTGAGGGCATCCTCTTTGGTCAGTGACTTCCAGATGCCCGATAACTCCGCCGCCACGGTGTTCTCTTCACGTTTGGGAATAGCATTCATGACGTTGCGCTGTTTATGCACCACACAGCGTTGCCTCAAGGTTGCCGGAAAAAGAGCGGACACGGCAGCCAACAAGCCATCATGCCCATCGGTCACAATGAGATCGAGCTGGGTTGCCCCTCGTGTCCGCAGATCTTGGAGCACGTCCATCCACCCATCTTTGTTTTCTTCGGCACACGCCCGTAACGCCAGCACTTCTTTGTTGCCTTCCAGATCCACGCTGAGTGCGGTTAAGAGGATGGTCGAATCAGTTTTCTCGCCATGACGAACCGCAAAGTGAATTCCATCCAGGTAGAGGATGCGGTAGTGAGCGAGGAGTGGACGTTTACGCCACACCTCAAATTGCTCGGTCAAGGTGTGGGTGAGCCGACTCACCGTACTCGCACTAGGGGCGACTCCCATCAGGGTTTGAGCCACGTCTCCCACCTGATGCGTGCTGACTCCTGCCACAAACATCTGCGTCAGTCCTTCGGCCACCTCTGGTTCATAGCGACTGTAGCGATCAAAGACCTGGGTATGGAAGTTGCCTTCTCGATCTCTGGGTACATGAAGCTCTTCGAGAGGACCCGATGAGGTTGCGAGATCACGGGTATAGCTTCCATTGCGATAGCCTTTGCGCTCAGGAGTACACTCTCCCCAGGAGGCTCCCAGAAACTGCTTCAGTTCCTCGCGCATGACTTCTTCGATCACGGCTCGCACGGCACTGCGCGTCAACGCTCGCAAATGTTCATGGAAGGTGTGCTGATCGGGCAAGGCCGAGGACGCTTGCTCCGAAACGCTGGGGGCATTGGTGGATGTGGTACTCTTTTTCTTGGATACAGGCATCGTTGTTCCCTCCTGTTTGACTGGGAATGTTTTGCATACAAGGGACAATATATGCCTGTATTATCTCTTCATTCTGGCTGCTTTGGGGAGGGAAATCTTTACACAACTTTCGGCATGGTGTCTATAAATAAGTGTGAATGGTTCCTTCATATGAATTAGCAAGGCGAAACAAAACAAAGCCATAACGGCACCAGTTATCGCAATAGATAATGAAAAAATATAGGTTTTTTGCGCAATGATTAACATACGAAGTGTCCATTCTCCTATCACGAAGAGTATTGTCCCACACAAAAGTAAAACCCAAAGAACTATATTAGATTGTACTAAACCAAGTAATAGTGCTGGACCAAAAATAGCTGTTCCAAGACTTCCGCCAAAGATGAATGCAAAAACGCGTTCATCTATATCTATTCCGAGGATCTCTTTACGTGATCTATAAATTTTCAGACCTAAAACAAAACTAATAATACTGACCACGAAGAAAGCAATTACAGGAGAAAGAGTAAGAATCTTTTGAAACATAAATATACCCTCTGCGTCACTTTAACACACGCGATGAAGACGTTCATACGATTGGATAAATTCGTTTACTTTGATCCACTGGTAAGTAAAAATTTATGATTTATAGATAAGATATTGTATGTTAGCAACAATCTTTCTAACATACAATATCTTATTGCGAGCCTTGTAAAATTCCTTTCCTTTCTTAATTAGATGATGCTATATCGCTCACTAACTGTGTGGCATCGTTTGCTATCTGGTCAGGTAAGAGGACTGTGTTTACCAAATTGGCCATGGTGTTCACAGCTAACCTCGTTGTATTATTGACAGCACCCTTAACAATGTATGTCCGCGTAACTTTCCAAAAACCTTGCCAACTCCTAGAGAAAGTCTTTCCAGGATACCTTGCAATCTCTTTTAGGTTCTTTATAAGGCCAATAGCAGTTACAATAGTTGCTGTCACATCAGCTGCTACTTGAATTGCATCAAGGAATATCCTGAATCCTTTACTTGCACGTCCAGCCAGGGAACCTAAGATATTACTTATTCCATTTCTCATTGTCGTAAGCAATTGAGCGGCATAATAAGGAAATGCTTGTGCTAATGCCCAAGCGATACCACCACTCTGGAACAGACCAATAACAGCACCAACAAGTATAGCAAAAGTCCCTAAAACCTCTGCTGAACCTAGCACAAATTTTCCCACATTCTTTACACACAAACCAAGTATATTGGTGTAACCACATCCTCCCGATTTACCGCTACCTTTTGTCGGAGTCGGGTGACTTGGCGGCTTCGGTGTTGATGGGGGTGTCGGTGTTGGATTGCTTGGTGGTGGTGGATTTGGAGACGTATCACAAGACTCTCCACATGTTGGCGCAAACCGTTTTCCAGTTGGATCGTTCCGTGTCTCCGGGTTGCCGTCCACATACGTATACGGGTCAAAGCCTTGCAAGTTGCCTTGTACGCTGTCCGCCGAAAGAAACAGGCCCACCACTGGGTCATAGTAGCGTGCGACATAGTAGTCCAGGCCCGTGAGATCATCGTGGTACTGCCCGGTAAAGCCTTTGGCGGTGCCTGTGGTCCCAGCTGTCGCACGCTGGTTGCCGTAAGGACCGTAGACCTGATTGCCCATGACCTGCGCATTGCCTGCCGTATTGCTGATGGTAGCAGTGATACTGCCCAGCGTATCGGTCAGCAAGAACGACGTGGTCTGCGTACCCACCCCGCTCAACATTCCGAGCAGGCGACCGCCTACCATATAGTAGTACGTGTTATTGGTCGTGGTCATGCTGCTCCCAGTACCACTGTACTGATACTGGTACTCTTCTAGACCAAAGGCATAGACCGTGATCGTCGCGGCTGCTGTCGCCGGATTGCCGCCACTGGCCGTACTGGCAGAACGACGTAGCACGCGATTGCCACTGGAGTCGTAGAGATACCACTCTTCCTGGCTGTTTGTCGCAGTGGTGCCATTCCAGCGGCGCAAGCGGTCCAGCCCATCGTAGCTGAAGGTGCCTGTTCCCGCAGAAG
>DAICZM010000541.1 GCA_027311145.1 Ktedonobacterales bacterium | reverse complement strand
GCAGGGCGATCACAAGGATCGCCCCTACAATGAAAACAGGCCAAACAGGCATCGTATCATTGTAAGGGCGGCTCTCGCGGTCGCCCTGCCAGCAGTTCTTACAAGCGGGCGAGTTGGGCTTTCTTCTGCTCGACATCAATGCCCATCAAGCGGGCGTGGCAAAGGTTGCGCAACAATCATGCCCGTGCCTATTAAAGACGCTCTATTAATGATAGACAGATGAGAGACGCAGCTCGGCCCGCGCATGGTGAGCCGCTTTTGTCACTTGCGTGATCAGCCACTCGGAGCGTCGTTCGAGCAGATTAGGAGTGAAAGAGATTGCCAGCGCGGCCACAGCCTGACCCTGTGGGGCAAAGACAGGAGCGGCCAGGCAGCACGTGTCAGGGAAAAATTCTTCGCGATCAACGCTATAGCCCTGACGGACGATATCATTAAGTTCGTCGATAAAATGGGAACGCTGCACAATCGTATTGGGACCAAAAGGTGTCAGGGGATGCAGCTCTAAGTAGCGATCCACCAGCGCGGGATCACTGTATGCCAACAGGACCTTGCCAAGCGCGTGCGAGTGGGCCTGTCCGCGATAACCAACATAGAGCTTGGTAATTTTTTCGGCATTGGATGGCTCAACAATCGCCTGCAAAATAATCTCACCATACCGCCAACAGGCCATATATGATGGCTCTTGCGTCTGTTCGGTCAAACGGTAGAGAATGGGACGTAAATAGGTAATCAGCGAGACAGAAGTAAAAGGCGAAGGGAAAAGGTCTGTTTCATACGAGGCATTTGCGCCTTGCAACTGCGCTAAGCCCTGCAAGAAGGCATTATTGAGAAAAGGAATTTGCGGCCCTAATTGATAAACTTGCGTACTAGGATGACGATCAACATAGCCACTGGCCTGCAAGGTATTCAAGATATGATAACAGGTGCTAATGTTAAGACACAACATCTTGCTAATCTCACGAGCCGATAGCCCTTGTGGATGCTCAGCAATCACGCTCAGCACCATCAGCGCACGCTGCACTGAATGAAGCAAGTCTCCTTTTTCTTGAACCACAATGGCCGAAGAAATGCCTCGTTGTATTCGTTCTGCTACCATGTGCGACCCCTTTGTACACAGTGAGAACACAGCAAAAGATACTCACCTTAGCAAGTATAGTTACAGAACACCTAAAGTCAAGGGTGACATTTCTGTAGGTGAAATGGTGTTTTTTCGCAGGCTGCATGGTGATTTCACTATCTGAAATACACCACTATAAAATAGCATGGTTCTATGCTATGCTGTTTTTCGGGTAGAGAACTAAAGCAATACACCTCTCCTATAGGCAACGTGATTGCCTGTTGGCACTTTCACATGTTGTGTCTCATATCACCTAACAACGATAGGGGCACACAACAGCCTTACGACAGGATGTCCGCGTAGTGTTTACACACGTCAAGAACCCATTGATGATTGATGGCTGTTCCACGTTATTTGCGGCGCACAACGGTTGTCGCGTTGCATCCACCAAGAGGAGGCAGAGTACGCCATGTATCGCACAGCAACAGGAGAAGAGGTTTTTGTCCTTGACTGTCACTCACATTTGTGGGATGCCAGCCCAGAGAATCAAGCCAACAAGTATGGACGTGGCTGGATCGATTGCTTCTATGCCTATCACAAAAATCTCTCGCCAGCCGAGTATGTCTGGACACTAGAACACTACGAGAAGTACTCACCTGACGATATGGTACACGACCAGTTCGTCAAAGGCTATGTGGACCTCGCCATTCTCCAGCCTACCTATTTGATCGACTTCTACAAAAATGGCTTCAACACCATCGAACAGAATAGCGTGATGAAGACCGCTTACCCTAATCGCTACATCCTCAACGGCGCATTCGATCCACGCGATGGAGATCGGGGAATTGAGTATCTGCGCCGTCAGAAGAGTGAGTGGGATATCAAGGGTGTCAAACTCTATACCGCTGAATGGCGCGGCAGTTCCAAAGGCTATAAACTCTCCGACCCCGAAAGCTATCGCTTCTTGGAAGAGTGCATCAAGCTCGGCATCAAAAACATCCATGTCCACAAGGGACCGACCATCTACCCACTGAACCGCGATGCCTTTGATGTCGCCGATGTCGATGACGCCGCCTCTATTTTCACCGACCTGAACTTTATTGTCGAACACGCCGGCCTGCCACGCATCGAGGACTTCTGCTGGATTGCCACGCAAGAGAGCAATGTCTATGCTGGCCTGGCAGTCGTGCTACCGTTCATTCAACCCCGTCCGCGCTACTTTGCCGAAGTGATGGCAAACTTGCTCTTCTGGATTGGCCCAGACAAGATTCTTTTCGGCAGTGACTACGCGATATGGGAGCCAAAATGGCTGGTCGAGAAATTGATGGCTTTTGAAATGCCCGCGGACCTCAAAGCCGAATACAATGTTGAGATGACGATGGAGATACGGCGCAAGATGCTCGGACTCAATGCCGCCCGTCTGTACGATATCAACCCAGAAGAGCATATGGCAAAAGTCAAGGGCGATACCTTCTCGCAGCAAGCGGAGCAACTCTATGCCACGAAGTGATTCTCCTGTCAACGAGGCGCAAACACGCGCAGCGGATGCAGGGATCACTGAGGAACACGTCTACGCAGCAATCGCTGACGTACTCGACCCAGAGTTGGACGAGTCGCTGGTCAAGCTGGGCTTCATCGACCGTGTACAGGTCGATGAAGCCGACGTGACGATTGTGTTCAAGCTGCCGACTTTCTGGTGTGCCCCCAATTTTGCCTACCTGATGGCGGCAGACCTGCGCAATCAGACCCTCAAACTCCCCGGCGTGCGCAGTGTGCGCGTGGCTTTACTCGACCATTGTGCTGATGACGAGGTCACCAACGGCGTCAATCAGGGCCTTTCGTTCGCAGAGGCTTTTCCCGGTGAGGCTCTTGAAGATGCACAGCTCGAAGCATTACGCCGTATCTTCCTGCGCAAAGGCTTTCTGATGCGCCAGGATGCCCTGCTGCGCCAGATGCTCAAAGCAGGACTTAGTGAACAGGCTATCGCAACACTTCGCGTGCGCGACCTGCACAGAGACGTACAAAGCGAAACGGTCAGCCTTGACGTTGCAGGACAGACAATACAACTC
>DAICZM010000540.1 GCA_027311145.1 Ktedonobacterales bacterium | reverse complement strand
TGTTTCGGCTGATGGTTGTGTTGTATGCTGAATCTCGGTTACACGGCTAATAATAGAAGATACTTCAGGTTTTATAGCTGGTGTGACTCGTTGAGCGAGTAGAGGAAGTTGCTCACGAGGTGCATGCATCTGTGTGGTTGATATAACATTTCCATGTGCGCTTTGCCCTTTGAGCAGATTGGTTGTGCTATGATGCGTTTCTGTATGAAGATGTGTAGATTGTAATAGTGCTTCGACAGGGGTGAGCAATGTAGATGAACTCGCTTGGCTGGTCGATGTGTTGACCTGCGTAGATAGTGGTGGTGCTATACGTGGTGTAGTGGTCGAAGTGGGTGATAGTGGTGCTGCTATACGTGTAGTAGTCGAAGTGGGTGATGGTACTGGTAAAGGTAGTGTTAGGCCCGCGTTTTGTATTTGTTGCTTTGTTTCCTGGGTAACCTCAATTGTTGGTAACGCACTTTCCTGGGTAACCTCAATTGCTGGTAACGCACTTTCATCAGCTTTTTGAGTGGAAGATGTTATTCCTGCTATCGCTGAGTTTGCTAAAGACGGCATAGTTTTCTGTGGATGGCTACTCTGTGTGTGATCTGTCTCAATAGCGGTCGCATCTGATAGGTGTGGTAGCGATTGTGGATGAGATGGCATGAGCGGAGCTGTCTGATGTTGGATACTCTGCTGGGAGTCTTTCTTGGCGTCTGTTGCATTTGAAGATGCTGTTATATCTGTTTCTAAGCTCTCTTCAAGCAATGGCTCTCCCATTGGCTGCACAGCCTGGGCAAAGAGAGGTGTGACTCGCGGCTGTAGGATTGGCGCAAGTCCTAATGCTCGTTCTGCTAGACGTGAGAAAAAATCGCTCATTGGGACACCATTTCCAGATAATATTGTCGGCGTAATGCACTCATTGCTAGAATAGCGGCCTCGCTCCAGCCGTAGGTGCGTGCCAGCATATGAACCTCGCGTAACAGACGTTTGGCGTGATAAGTGATCTCATTCCAAAGCCAGCTTGCGATATCGAAGCACAGGGACCAGGTTTGCTCACAAGCGGGACAGGCCAGCGTTAACAGTACTTCGGCCTGGGGATCATGTGTTGTGATCTGTTCTCCCAGTGCGTGAATAACCTCTTCTGGCAGGCTGAGTATTGCGACCTGATTCCCTTCATGCGTTACCTCACGGATGCATTGTTGAAGCAAATACTGGCGTGCTGCCACAATAGTACGCAGGGTGGCCATTGCTAACATATCTGCCTGTGTAGGCAGGCACAACGATATACTATAGTCGCCAAGCTGTAGCTGTTGTGCCTGTCCAATCGATTCAAGTGGGACTGTTCCTGCCCAGACCTCAGAGACGGTGAACGCGCACTCGATCCGCTCCTGGCAACGCGAACATTCGGCATAGCCTTCAAAGCGAGAGCCGAACGTGCTTTCGCGTAACATCAATAGGTAGGCATCACGCTGACCGATGCTCAGACTGAGTAGCGTAGAGCGTGTGGCCTCTGGTAAAGCAGCCGCGAGGAGCGTTATTACGCGTTCTTGTGGATGCTGAAACTGCCCCACTTCCCATAATTGCAAGATGGTATGTGCTGAGAGTGTTTGCATGGTTATGGTGTGGTAAAGCTCGGCTCACTCGGTTCGACCACGCTCGTGTCGCGCTCCCAGCCCTCGTTTTCCAGTTTGATATGTTGGATGGCGACGGCATTGGCATTGGCGTCGAGATCGGGCAGAGCCTGGTATTCCGAGACCCAACAGCGATACACTTTATAGGCGAGAACAAGTTGCCCCGCTTCGTTATAGACCTCGATAATGAGGTCTTTGCGAAAATCTTGCAGTGAGGATTCCTGGCCTAGACCGTTGCCAAAACTCCACACTTTATTGGCCCATTGCTCAAATTCCAGATCATGGGTGACGCCGCGTTCAAGCGTGATGGCGTCGTACTCGGTGCGTCCTGGAGATTTACGACTGCTGCTAGGATCGCCGCCTTCGCGGTGTTTGACCACCTCGGTTGTGCGTTTGAGCATGCCTACTTTGCTAATGCCTGCTACATACTTGTTATCCCACTTCACACGAAATTTGAAGTTTTTATATGGGTCGAAACGCCGTGCGTTTACGGTAAATTCTGCCACGAGGGTTCTCCTTTATACTTGAAGCTGACCCGCCATTTGCTGAACGGTGACGACAACAAACTCCGCAGGCTTGAGCGGAGCGAAGCCAACTACGATATTGACTACGCCGTTGTTGATGTCGTTTTGCGTTGTCGTCTCGCTATCGCATTTGACAAAGTAGGCATCGCGTGGGGTCTGACCCTGAAATGCTCCTTTGCGGAAGAGATCGTTCATAAATGAGCCAACATTCAGGCGAATTTGTGCCCAGAGTGGATAGTCGTTCGGCTCGAAGACTGCCCATTTGAGACCGCGATAGAGGCTTTCCTCGATATAGAGTGCTGTACGTCGCACAGGAACATAATTGTACTCAGAACCTGCGTTATCGCTCCCGGCCCTTGTACGTGCGCCCCAACAGACAACCCCATACACAGGAAGAATGCGTAAGCAGTTAACTGCCGATGAGTTGAGGACACCATTTTGAGCATCTGTAAGTTTGGTTTCCAGTGCCACTACACCTGCTAGCGTTGCTTCTGTTCCGGCGGGAGCTTTCCAGACACCTCTGGTGCTGTCTATGCGCGCAAACAAACCTGCGATAGTTCCGCTAGGAGGGAAGGATGTTACCGTACCTTTGTTGGCGGGATCAGCAATCTGCACCCAGGGATAGTATATCGCGGCATATTCTGCAAAGGGAAAAGCTGCATTGTCCTGCGCTTCCGTGTACATTGTCGTGGGGTTGTTACCCTGTGGTGGGTCGGCAAGCAGAATAGCGCGCCTGCGTTGGCAATAGACATTTGCAGGATTTAGAATAGTGGCATCGGTTATACCCGGCAAACAGAGGATATTGAAGAGATCAACTGTATCAAGAGCATAGATGCCCTTACCAGGGTCTGCAATGAAGAGATTATACTCTTCCCCTCCTACAAAATCTCCAGATGTTCCTGGGTTTAATGTTGTTCCTTGTGCTTTGGCGAATATGCCACCAGTACTGCTACTTAATTTCAGCTCATCTGCTAAGGTATCGCCAGAAGCAGT
>DAICZM010000053.1 GCA_027311145.1 Ktedonobacterales bacterium | reverse complement strand
GGCGTACGTGTTGCTTGGGCGTGGCGGACGCGATGAATCGGTCCCTACCTTATTTTCGGGCAAAGCGACAATCCCTTTGCATTTCTAGCGGGCCGTGCGGCGTCCGTAGGCCCAGACCGCCAGTGGCACAAAGACGACGAGGATGCCTACGCACCAGACGACAGCCTGCCAGATTGTGGTCGGATTAGGATTGTTGAGCAGCAAACCGCGTATGGCGTTGACGATCAGCGAGACGGGCTGATGTTCGGCAAAGGTACGCAACCAATCGGGCATACCTTGCGTCGGCACAAAGGCACTACTGGCAAAGGTGAGCGGGAAGAGCCAGATAAAGCCGGCTGACTGGGCCGCTTCGACGGTGTTTACCAGCAAGCCAATCGTGGCTGAAATCCATGAGAAGGCAAACGTGGTAAGCAGAAGCAGAGCCGCACCTGCGAACCAGTACAGCACATTGCCCTCTGGCCGAAAACCGACGAGCAGGCCAATCGTCCACATCACGATCACGACAAAGGTATTGCGTGTCAGGTCCGCGAGCGTGCGCCCCGTCAAGACAGCGGATTTCGCCATCGGCAACGAGCGGAAACGATCAACCAGGCCACGCTGCAAATCGGTGGCGAGGCCAATGCCCGTGTTGGTCGCGCCAAAAATGACGGTTTGCGTGAAGATACCCGGCATCAGGTAGTTGACATAACTCGTGCCGTTGACCTTGATGGCGGCCCCGAAGACATAGCGGAAGAGCAGCACGAACATGATCGGCTGAATGGTCGAGAAAATCAGTTCTTCCGGGATGCGCGGGATTTGCACGAGATGACGCTTTGCTAGCACAAGGGCGTCCGCTATCGTCCAGTAGATAGCTGGGCGGGCCAGCGGTTTGAGCGTTTCAGAGGTATGGGTACGAACATCAATACTGCTCATCGTGGACTCCTTGCCATCGGCTCCTTGGGTTGAGCGGGTGCAATAATAGTATTTTTCGCATCTTCAAGCAGCGCGGCGGTCTCCTCAGCAGCATGGCCCGTCAAGGTGAGAAAGACATCATCCAGGGTTGGCTTGCGCAAAGCCAGGTCCTCTAAGACAATATGAGCAGCATCAAGATCACGCACGACGGCAGCCAGCAGTGAAGCACCATTTTTCACAGGCACAACAAGCTTTCTCTGTTCTACAATCACCTGCGCTTCGTTAGAACTATATGGGCGCAAGGCCTGCACAGCAGCATGGAGATCACTATGCGGAGCTACCGTTATTTCAATGCGTTCGCCACCAATTTGCGCTTTTAGCTCATCGGCAGTTCCTCTGGCAATGACGCGCCCATGATCGATCACAGCAATCTGGTTAGCCAGTTGATCGGCCTCCTCCAGATACTGCGTGGTGAGCAGCACGGTCGTGCCATCGGTGACAAGACTGCTGATGATATCCCACATGGCAAGGCGACCGCGTGGATCAAGGCCAGTCGTCGGCTCATCGAGAAAAAGGACGGGGGGCGACATAATCAGACTGGCAGCCAGGTCGAGACGACGGCGCATGCCACCAGAATAGGTTTTGACGATGCGACCAGCCGCTTCGACCAGATCAAAACGCTCTAAGAGTTCCTCTGCCCGCTTGCGCGCTACCTTACCTGATAGGTGATAGAGGCGACCAAACATTTTCAGATTCTCGTAGCCAGTCAGGTATTCATCAACGGCAGCATATTGGCCCGCGAGGCCAATCCGTGCGCGCAATTTGTCAGCATCTTTTGTCACATCAAGGCCCGCGACTTCTGCGCGGCCTGCATCCAGCGGTAAGAGGGTAGTGAGGATACGCACGGCAGTCGTCTTGCCCGCGCCATTGGGTCCCAGCACGCCGAGAACCGTTCCTTCTTCAGCTACAAGATCAAGACCATGCAGCGCAACAGTCTTTCCATACCGCTTCTCCAGGCCCTCGGCAAGGATTGCGGGTTTGCTATGTGTCATAGTATCCCTTTCAGTAGAACATCTATCGATTAGAGTGTCGTTGAGAATAGCGTGGTAATGAATGAAGCGGGCATAGCACCCCTCTATGACGCCTAAGAGTGTCATGATGGGTAGCAATGCAGTTGTAGAAAACAAGCAAAGCGGCGCGAATAGGCAGATTGCTTCAGCTCTTCGCGCCGTGCAGCAGCGATGGTTTAGGCTATAAGACAACTGTCACTTTACGCAACTTGCCTCCACGCAGAAAGCTGACCGTCATCTTCTCCCCTGCCAGATGGCGGCGCACAAGCTGCTGCAGATCGCGCGGCTCAGTGACGCTTTCCTCATCAGCCGCGACAATCACATCCATGCGTTTCAATTCAGCGCGCTCGGCGGGACTGCCTGGGCGAATTTCCAGCACCTGCATGCCCACGCTCTGCGACAAGTTGAGCGTCTTACGCAATCCTTCCTCCACGTGGATACGCATGCCACCGACACCGAGCGAGACGCCAGCGGGCGTTGCTTCCCGTTTCTGGGCGACACGCGCCAGCACAGTTTTTACCGTATCTAACGGAACGGAAAAGCCCAAACCCTGCGCCATTGGCATCATGGCGGTGGTAATACCCATCACGCGCCCTCGGCTATCCACCAGTGGACCACCAGAGTTGCCGGGGTTGATGGGGGTATCCGTCTGAATAAGGTTGGTCATCTTGCGCGTGCCAGGAAGGTCAAGCGTGCGTCCGAGCGCGCTAATCACGCCAGCAGTCACCGTCCAATTCAAGCCATAGGGATTACCAACCGCGATTGCCAGTTGCCCAACACGCAAGGTGGCACGTCCAAGTTCCACAACAGGCAAGTGGTCTACGCCGATACGCAACA
Organism: Ktedonobacterales bacterium; assembly: GCA_027311145.1. GTDB lineage: Bacteria > Chloroflexota > Ktedonobacteria > Ktedonobacterales > Ktedonobacteraceae > DTNP01. The sequence goes on along the minus strand of DAICZM010000053.1, from coordinate 12,971 downwards.
CAGCGACATCCACTTCGGGATCGCTACCGAGCAGACCAGCATCAAATTTACGCCCATCGGCAAGCGTGACCAGGATATGGCGGGCACGCTCGACGACGTGGGCATTGGTCAGGATTTGTCCATCGGAAGAGAAGATGAAGCCGGAGCCGAGGCCAGCACCGGCTGGAGCAAAGTAGCGACCATAGCGACCCCCCTCGCGCTCTATATCAATGCGCACGACGGCAGGCCCGACGCGCTCAGCAGCGGTAGTGACGGCATGGGAATAAGCATCCAACGCCTGAGAGTCTTGTTCATATATGCTCATGCAGGTATCACACTTTCCTGTGGAACCCGATCAGTGTCATTGCTTGCGAGGCGACAACTCAATGAGATTGATATGCATTGTATCACACGCCGTTGGGTCGCTGTCAAATTGTGTGTCAAAAAACAATCTCTCATAGTGCCTGTAGCACACGCTGAAGGAATTTCTCTACACGAACGTTTCTTACCGTCGTAGTGCAACCTTCTACATTTCATGGGCAGAGAAAGAACACATCTGTAACTTGAAGCGAGGGTTTCGCTCTTAATGGTGTGACTTGTTCAGGAGATATCTTTGTTGGTCTGGCGCATGGTATAATAGGAGAAATGCGGTGGGCAAACTCAAATTACACTCAACCATAGAATAGAGCGAATGTTTATCTCGAAGGCAGAGGTTATGCAAGAAGGAATTTTCCCTTTTGAAGATACTGGAGAGAGGGCCTTAATTCAACAACGATACCCCGGGTCCCGACTGGCAGTGAACGTGGCGTCTGCTGAAGATTTGCGACTGGTAGAGGCTCTTCGAAGCGGCGATGAAAGCGCATTTGTCTCACTTGTTGACACGTATCATGCCTCAATGCTACGGCTGGCGATGTTTTTCATTTCATCTCAGGCTATAGCAGAAGAAGTTGTCCAAGAAACGTGGTTGGGTGTGCTTCAGGGACTTAATCACTTTGAGGGAAAATCCTCATTAAAGACCTGGATTTTTCGTATTCTCACCAATCGCGCCAAAACGCGAGCGCAGCGCGAAGGCCGTAGCGTACCGTTTTCCTCATTACCAGAGTTCAATAACGATCTTCCCGAACCCGCTGTTGAACCAGAGTGCTTCAAAAGCTCTGACCAACAATGGCCGGGACATTGGGTATCATTTCCCCGTAACTGGGATGAAATCCCCGAGAAACGCATTCTTTCGCAGGAAACGCTCACACACATTCAAGATGCAATCGATAGTTTGCCAGCAGGCCAGCGAGAAGTGATTATACTGCGCGATATTGAAGGATGGCCCTCAGACGAGACGTGTAACCTGCTCGGCATTTCTGAGGCAAACCAGCGAGTTCTGTTGCATCGCGCACGCTCCCGAGTGCGGCGAGCATTAGAGCGGTACTTCAAGGAAGAGTAACATCATCATGATGAACATGAAAAACGATGAGTTAAACTGCCAGGAAGTTGTAGAACTTGTTACCGACTATCTCGAGCAAGCTCTACTACCAGAGATACAAGCACAATTCGAGGTGCATATCGCGACATGTCCTGGTTGTGATACTTACTTAGAGCAAGTACAGCAAACAATCATGATGCTGCGCAAGCTGGCCAAACAGCCAATGTTTCCTGAAACAAAGCAAGAGCTGCTGGAAATCTTCAGAAACTGGAAGAAACCCAATTAAATATACCTGCTTCAGACAAGTGAGAAGTGCAAAAAACTGGGATCGCGGATGATTACCAGCATATGTAGTAGCTAAGCTGGGTAATACGCTGCCTTGGTGTGAATGCAATCTCTGCTCCTTTCATAATTGTGCGATGAGTCATGCTTTCCTCTGTTGTAACATTTTCACCTCTCGTAATACTATGTTTATGGTAAGGGTACTTCTTGATGATGCCCGATCGATTCTAGTCATCCTTGCCAATCACAATTCACTCAATCTTTGAGAAAGGAACAATTTAGTATGTCTCATACCAATATCAAGCTCTATGGAACCAACTGGTGCAGTGACTGCAAACGCAGTAAGAAATTTCTTGGAGAACAACGTGTCCATTACGATTTTATCAATATTGAAGAGGATATGGAAGGTCAGGCATTCGTACAGGAGCTACAGAATGGCGGGCTGACAATCCCAACCATTGTATTTGAAGATGGTTCAACCCTTATTGAGCCGTCAAATGCAGAGCTGGCAACGAAGTTGGGACTAGAAACGAAAGCCAAAAGCGAGTTTTATGACCTCATCATTGTTGGAGGAGGCCCAACTGCTCTCACATCAGCAATTTATGGAGCACGCGATGGCTATGATGTTCTGGTTATTGAACGAAGTGGTCTGGGAGGACAGGCGGCCATTACCGAGCGTCTTGATAACTATCCCGGTTTTCCCGAGGGGGTGACAGGTGCTAATTTCGCAGAACGCGTCATCGAGCAGTCGAAGCGCTATGGGGTCGAATTGCTCTCGGCGCAAAATGTGGTAGCTGTTGGTAACAATGAGGGCGCGCACTTTGTTGAAACCGAATCAGGGCATATCTATCGAAGTAATGCTGTTTTGATCGCTACAGGCTCAACCTACAGGCGCATTGGAGTTCCAGGAGAAGATAGTTACATAGGCGCAGGCGTGCATTTCTGCGCAACCTGTGATGGTCCGTTTTACAAAGGGCGCGAAGTAGTTGTAGTTGGCGGTGGCAATAGCGCGGTTGAAGAAGCCTCTTTCTTGACACGCTTCTGCCCGAAAGTCACACTCCTGGTACGAGGTTCAGAATTGACGGCAAATAAGATTGCGGCAGATAAAGCACTCAACTCGCCAGTCATGGAAGTGCGTTTTAATACCGAGGTCGTCGAGTTCAAAGGGAAGAATAATCACCTGGATACAGTCGTTTGCAAGAATAGAAAGACTGGTGAAATCAGCGAGTTGCATGTCCCTGGTGTTTTCGTCTTTATTGGCCTGAACCCGAACAGTGCATCATTCAAGAATATTGCCAAATTGGATGCTCAAGGTTTCATCATGACGGGTATCGACTTCCAGACCAGCACCGAGGGTATTTTCGCCGCAGGAGATGTACGCGCAGGTAGCACCAAGCAACTGGTCAGTGCTGCGGGTGAAGGTGCTGCTGCTGCTCTGTCAATCCGCGAACACTTGCGTGGTCATGATGCTCATTCTATGGAGAAAATGCTGGTTGGAACAGCCTCAAACTGAGGACCTTTTTCTTGTTTTGTACGGTGTATGGTAGGCGTGCATTCAAAAAATGCGATACCTACCCTACCAATGAGACCTGGTTTTTCCATTCTTGCAGGTGTTTGTTAGTCGCGGGGCTTTTGCAAGCAACATCGCTTTCGTTTATCATAGCTGCACCGCAGATTGGCTTGGAACTCGGTCTGATTACAAAAGCAACCGGCGCGGCACCCATCGCTGCTTATCTTCCCGATTAGCGCATTGACGCTTTTGCGTCGCTGCGAGATCAGGTCAGGCTCCGTAGAGGAGTACACCTGATCTCGCTGGATAAGCTTCGCGAGACGGAAGAGTCAGCATTGATTGCATAGCTCGCTCATATGCTTGGTCTGCATGCACACACTCGTCATTAGGGAATTGCCCAGCGCAAAGCGGTCTGGTCTACCTACTTACCTTCGGTCTGATCGAGCAATTTCGCCACCAATCCAGTCCAACCGGTCTGATGGCTGGCCCCGACGCCCCTCCCTGTATCGCCATGGAAGTACTCGTAGAATAAGGGGTAATCACGCCAATACGGGTCGCTCTGGAAGGTCTCGTTCGTGCCGAAGACAGGACGACGCCCATCCTCCCCTCGTAGAAAAATGTGCGTGAGTCGACGCGAGAGCTGATCGGCTATCTGCCGGAGCGTGAGTTTCTGGCCCGAACCCGTTGGATACTCTACTAAGAAATCATCACCATAGTAGTGATGGAACTTCTGAAGCGTTTCGACGAGCAGGAAGTTGATGGGAAACCAAATGGGTCCACGCCAGTTAGAATTGCCGCCAAAAAGTCCAGAGCTTGATTCGCCAGGCTCGTATTGAACGACATATTCCATAGTATTGGCATGGTAGACATAGGGATGTTCAGCGTGGAACTTGCTGATCGCACGGATGCCATAGTTGCTCAGAAACTCTTCAGGGTCGAACATCCGTTTGAGCAAGCACTTCATGCGATGCCCGCGCACCAGCGCGAGCAGGCGACGTTCCTCCATCCCGGGTTCGTTCCAACGTGAAACTAAACTGGCGAGTTGTGGTCGGTGTTCGAGGAACCATTCCAACCGTGCCTTGAACTCTGGAAGATCGGCCAGCAGATCTGGTTCGATCGTCTCCACGGCGAGAAGAGGAATAAACCCTACCAGCGAACGAACGCGCAGCGGGTCATGAGAATCATCTGGCATATGCAGTACATCATAGAAGAACTGATCCTCTTCGTCCCAGAGCGAAATGCCTTTTCCCCCGATGTTGTTGAGCGCATCAGCAATGTAGAGGAAATGTTCAAAAAACTTGGTGGCAACATCCTCATATGCATGGTTTTCTCGTGCCAATTCCAAGGCAATCATGAGCATATTCAAGCAATACATCCCCATCCAGGCTGTGCCATCTGACTGCTCAAGGTGACCACCGGTCGGTAAAGGCGCGCTACGGTCGAAGACTCCGATGTTGTCCAGACCCAGGAAGCCACCTTGGAAGACATTGTGTCCTTCACTGTCCTTGCGATTCACCCACCAGGTGAAGTTGAGCAGGAGTTTATGGAAGATCCGCTCCAGGAAGGTGCGGTCGCCCTTGCCAGTGGTGCGTTTTTCAATTTTGTAGACACGCCACGCGGCCCAGGCATGAACGGGTGGGTTCACATCCCCAAAAGCCCACTCATAAGCTGGCAATTGACCGTTGGGATGCATGTACCATTCGCGCAGGAGCAAAATGAGTTGTTGCTTGGCAAAGCCTGGATCGATCAGAGCGAGTGGAATGCAGTGGAACGCCAGGTCCCACGCTGCGAACCAGGGATACTCCCAAGTATCGGGCATCGAGATAATGTCAGCATTGTTGAGATTCCGCCAATCTCTGTTTCGCCCAAACGTGTGCGAGTCTGGTGGGGGTGGCCCTGCTGGGTCGCCATGCAGCCACATATCAACATCGTAGTAGTAAAACTGCTTGCTCCATAGTAAGCCAGCAAACGCCTGCCGCTGCACAGAGCGGGCGTCCTCGGATAAATCTTTCGCACCGCATGCCATATAAAAGCTATCAGCTTCCGCTTGCCGTACATTGAAAATCTCATCGGCAGCCACGAAAGGGTCTTTTTGCTGAGTTGCGGACAGGCGCAGCATGACCGTCTCCGTTGCACCAGGAGCGATGACAAACGTGTAGTGCGCCGCGAACTTGGTGCCGAAACCTTTTGGGTTGACTCTATCCTGAGCCCCATTCACCACAGTGTCGTTAATGCCATCCTTGACAAATAGGGTGCTGTTTGGCACATCCCACAAGCGTTCTGCGTTGCTTTCGTTCTCTGTGAAGAGGATTTGCGGCTCATGCTGGCACGCAAGCCAGTATTCTCCCAGCGTGGCATGGCTTGCGCGAACGATATGTTGTCTCTCAACCCCAGTTGGCGTTGTAACTGTCTCTACGGCGCGTAGTTCTGGGCGGAGGTTTTCCACGTCGTGGTCGTATCCCCAGGCCCACGTGTTGCGAAACCAGAGCGTGGGTAATACATGCAGGGGTGCTGCTTGCGGGCCACGATTTGCAGCAGTAATACGGATGAGTATATCTTGCGGATCCACTTTCGCGTACTCAATCGTGATGTCGAAATAGCGATTCTCTGCAAAAATACCCGTATCGATCAGCTCATATTCTGGCTCATTGCGTCCACGACGGCGATTCTCTGCTACGAGGTCAGCGTAAGGGAAGGCGCGCTGCTGATATTTGTATAACGCCTTCATGTACGAATGAGTGGGGGTATTATCAAGAAAGTAGTAGTACTCTTTGACATCCTCGCCATGGTTACCTTCTGAACCGGTCAAACCGAAAAGCCGCTCCTTAAGAATCGGATCGGCCTCATTCCACAGACTGAGTGCAAAGCACAGTCTGGACTGCTCATCACTGATACCCAAAAGACCATCTTCGCCCCAGCGATAGGTGCGGGAACGAGCATGGTCGTGCGGAAAGGAGTCCCATGCTGTACCGTTGGGGGAGTAGTCCTCACGGACAGTACCCCACTGGCGTTCCGTGAGATATGGCCCCCAGAGATACCACGGTTTCGTATTCTCATGCGCCTCGACAAGTCTTAGTCGCTCTGCATTCTGTTCTAGGGCAGGTGTTTGGGGGAGAGCTTTTCTGCTCACCATCTTTGCTTGTATCCTTTCTCATCAGGTTACCCATAGGGAGGGAGACCATTACATTTCTTGTGCGACCTCAACATAGACCTTAATGGCGTCTTTGTCCTCAGTAAGGTGACGGAGCATCTGGGCATAGTTTTCCAGGCCATGGACAGGTGTGGTGAGCAACTTGTTCAACCAGCCGGGAAAAAAGGCTTCGGCCTTGACCTGGTCGTTGACACCACTGATGAAATCAGCACGTGAGGCATTGACGGTTCCAACCATCACCTTGTTGCCAAGTACAAAGCTCTGGTTGATCAAATCTGCATTTACTTCTGCCTTTGTGTCACCTCCGGTAATACCTGATAGGACAAGTACCCCGTTTTTGCCGAGTACCTCAGCCGCCTGAAACACCAATGGGCTAAAGCCTGTGGCTTCGAAGATGATATCAAATGGGCCATGTTGGGCACTCGTTTGAGATAACGTCATCTCACGCGAGCTGACATAGCTCGCTCCGATTTCCGCAAGTAAATCACTATTGCGATACGGTGGTAATCGACGAGAGTAGCAGGTGACCTCTAGACCACGCAGGCGCATGGCTAGAGCTGCGAAGAGACCAATGGTACCAGCCCCAATAACTGCCGCACGTCGTGGTTGCCAAATCTTTAGCCGTCTTTGAATCTCGTAGGCCTGATTCAAGCCTTTCTGTGCAACAGTGAGAGGCTCCAACAGCACACCTACCTTGCTCAGCGTTTCAGGAAGGGGTATGATGTAGGCAGCATCTTCGACATAATACTCAGTCAAGTAGCCGTGAAGCAGATTAATGCCCCGCTCATAGTACACATCATCAATTGTCATGTCTTGCAGGCCAATCTGGTCATAGATGCTATGTCCAGGACGACGCACCGTAGCTACGACAAACGTTCCTGGTCGAATAGTATCTGGCACATTTGGACCAACCTCCACTACCCTGCCGAAGTTTTCGTGACCAGTAATAAGGAAGTTGTAACCTTCCGGCGCCATGCCATACAGTGCCGCATTAATTTCCTTGTCTGTGCCATCAACACCTACCTGTAACACCTTCACTAGTACGCCTTGCCCGTTTGGAATGTCTCTCACGTTGGGCATTGGAATCTCTTCTAAATGCATAGAATCCGGTTTACCAGGATAGACCGCTATCGCTTTCATCTTTTACTCTCCTTTGTGATTTCGACCACATGCTGATACTGACCAATTAGAAATAGCGTAACCGCTCAGGAAGCATGAACGTGGAATACTACCGAAAATCATACCTTGATCGGGAAGAGGTGTCGTGCCGACACTGAAGCCCCCGCTTTCAAACATGCTCACCCGATGTGTATACTTATTTCCGAGATATTGTCTCACTACCTGACGATTCGTTACAGTATAATGTCCTTAAGAATCTGAACACAGAAAAGGGCCGGGATAAAATATACCCAAAGCATGATGAGAAAACACTATACAGCAGCTTTCAAAGTCTCTTTGAAAACCATGACAGTACCGCAAAGTTAGATGTGCAGAAACAAGACGATGAAGAAGACCATTGTCAGTGCTGCATGAATGCTGTGTACTGATTTTGGCGTGCGTCTCTTCATACGCGCCAGGAACCACAGCCAGCAACCTAGAATAACGGAGACGAAGAGAATGCCGAGGGCAACAAAACCCGTCACCACTTCATAGGCTCTCACCTGCGTAAGGATGGGGAAGAAAAAGACCATATGGGCCAGGGCGGCACATGTGATAACCCACCCAAAGAACTGGTGATGTTCACGCAGGAATAACAGAGTCTGCCTGCTTCTCGTCACAAGGATCGATTTCATACGCTTCTTGACCAGTACATACCACTGCCGCGTGAGCCACTGCGCTGCGGTATAGACAGCAACTAGAAACGATAAAACACCAAGCAGATTGCCAGTTTGGCGGAATGGGGCCAGTTGAGAGAAAAAGAAAGACAGACAGAGTAACACGCTATCCAGAATAATCAGCGAACCGATCAGCCACGTGACCCAGCGCGCAGAGATGCGGACAAGACTGAGAAAGCCATAGCTTATCAGAAGCATAAAGAAATCTACCGTTGCCACAATGGTATAGGCAAATGAGCGTGCAAAGAGTAATTGAATAAAATCCATATATCAGCATCCTTTATAAGCAAGAGAAGACGGCAACCTGCAAAGATAGAGTTCAGGTTGGTTTGCTGTGTTTGATAGCCTTCGACGGCATCACATTTGCGTATATAGGACACTACTCAAAGGGATTTTGTGACAGCATAGCTCGAAAGGTTTTTATCGCTCAATGATGATTGAGCAGAGCAAAATGGTGAGGTAGTACTCAAGATGCATCTGTTGAGTACGAAAAGTGCAGAAGAGCCAAATTTCTGGGTCCAGTATAGGATGTGAGCCTCTAAAGACAAATTGCTGCTCTTTTGTCACACCCCTTTGACAATCTGCGCAGAATACGCTAAAGTACATGTGTTCAACTCATAAGAATGGGTCAGATGTCTCTGATAGAGGGAAGTTGCGTATGACAACGCCTGCGCGCCGCCAATATCTACAAATGAAAAGCCAGTATCCCGACGCGATTCTGCTGTATCAGATCGGTGATTTTTACGAGACTTTTGATGATGACGCACTTATTACTGCACGTGAATTGCAGATTGTCTTAACGCAACGCTCCTATGGCAAAGATGGGCGTGTGCCACTGGCTGGCATCCCCGTACATGCATTAGAGAATTATGTCGGGAAATTGGTGCAACGCGGGTATAAAGTTGCGGTATGTGACCAGGTAGGTGTTGTTGGGAAAGGCAAGGACCCGGTGGAGCGCGCTGTGACACGCATCTTGACAGCGGGAACGCTCTCAGAGCCGAACCTGTTGCCCGCACGCCAGAATAATTATCTGGTGGCGATTGCAAAGGGGCGCACGCAGACGGGTTTGGCAGCGGTCGATGTCAGCACGGGCGAATTTAGTGTGACATGGTTTCTGCCGGAAGAATTGCCTGTAGCTCTCGATGCCGAGCTACAGCGTCTTGCCCCCGTTGAGTGTCTATTAGCAGAAGGCGACCAGCAAGCTGCCTATCAGTTTCCCACGAAAACAATCACGATTACGTCCTGCCCCGCCTATTTCTATCAAGCAGAGGCAGCGCAGACTCGGCTCTGCCGCCTGTTTGGTGTGCAATCGCTTGAAGCGTATGGTTGCGCACAGGCTCCGCAGGCTATCGCAGCAGCGGGCGCGATTGTCGCTTATCTGGATAAGATGAATAACACGCTGCTCTCGCTTCTGACAGGGTTGCGTTCGTATCGCACGACAAGTTATATGGTCTTAGATGCCCACACGCAACGCAACCTTGATCTACTGCAAGGGTCCCGTAGCGGCTCGGTCCATGGCAGTTTGCTCAATGTGCTGGATCGTACCATTACGCCGATGGGGGCACGCCACCTGCGTCGGATGATTACGCAACCCTTGCTTGATCTCAGCTTGTTAGATGCGCGTTTAAGTAGTGTTGAAGAGTTATATGAGAGTCCCGCGCTGCGCAATCGCTTTACGATGTATTTGCAAGGTTTTGGCGATATTGAGCGTATCGCGGGGCGTGTGCGCCAGGGAACGGCGGTGCGCAACGAGGTTTTGGCCCTGCGTAACTATCTGGCGATTATTCCACAACTGCGTGATCTACTGCTTGGCTGTGACGCGCTGCTCTTGCGCGAATGGGCTGAAGAGTTGAATACTTGCCCAGAAGTAACTGATCTGATCGGACGTGCCCTTGTGCGTCCTGGCGAAGAAGATGAGGTCGAGGACGGACGGCTTATTCGCCCCAATTTTCATGCTGAGCTAGACGAGCTGTTTGCTGCGATTCGCGATTCACGCCTGTGGATGCTTTCGTTAGAGGTGCGCGAGCGCGAGCGCACGGGCATCAAATCATTGCGCGTCAGCTTTAATAAGGTTTTTGGCTACTACATCGAAATCAGTCATGCTAACCTCAAACTTGTTCCTGCCGATTACATGCGCAAACAAACGTTGGTCAACGCGGAACGTTACATCACGCCTGAGATGAAAGAGCATGAGGCGCGCATTCTCAGTGCAGAAGAACGTATTGAAGAGATGGAGCGTAGTATCTATGCCGACGTGTTGCGCCAGATCAGCGTGTATTATCCAGAACTCAGCACCACTGCAACGGCTGTCGCGAAGATTGATGCTTTGCTGAGTCTTGCTGAGGTTGCGGCGCGCCAGGGCTATGTACGACAAGTGTTAGAGCAGGGGCATAGCCTGGAGATTGTCGGAGGGCGGCATCCCGTCGTAGAGCATGCCCTGGATGGCGATATTTTTATCCCGAACGATACACTGTTAGACACGGAGCGTGGCACGCGCATTATGCTGTTGACGGGACCAAATATGGCGGGTAAGTCAACCTATTTACGGCAGGTCGCGCTGATTACGCTGCTAGCGCAGATTGGCAGTTTTGTACCAGCGCGTAAAGCACATATTGGGCTGGTTGATCGCATTTTCACGCGCGTGGGAGCTGAGGATGATATCGCGTCCGGCAAAAGCACGTTTATGGTCGAGATGGAGGAGACAGCAACTATTCTGCACCATGCGACGAGCCATAGTCTGATTATCCTTGATGAGATTGGTAGAGGAACCAGCACCTACGATGGGCTGGCGATTGCGCGGGCCGTTGTGGAGCATCTGCATAACGAGACGAAAGCGCGCACACTTTTTGCTACGCATTATCATGAACTGGCTTTAATGGCCGACGAGTTGGCGCATTTGAGCGTTTATATGATGGCGATTAGCGATGATGAACAGGGTGGCATCGTCTTTCTGCATCGTGTGATGTCAGGCAGTGCCGGTAGAAGTTATGGCGTGCATGTCGCGAAACTAGCAGGTATGCCGCCGAGCATCGTCAGTCGGGCTGAGCAGGTCCTGCGCCAGTTGGAAGAGCATAAAAGTAGCCATCATATGCTAGTTGCCGAAGGGAGTGCGGACTATCATGCAGATGGCGCGCTCCGTATGCCTGCATTCCAGCATGCTGCGCTTGAGTTACTCAATACATCCACGCTCTATGAATGGCAAAGTGATGAGGCGCGAGCCATTGCGACTATGCTCGAACAGTCCGCTAATGCGAGCCTGGATATCGAGACGATTGATGTCAGTTCGATTACGCCGCTGGATGCTCTCAACCTCCTGTTTTTGATGCAGAAAAAGAAGCGGACCATAAGAAGGTAGTCGTGATGAGTGAAGGTGTACAAACGATGGTACGTCGTCCAATTCAAACACTTATGCCAGAAGTTGCGGAGCGTATCGCGGCTGGTGAAGTGATTGAGCGTCCCGTCTCTGTTGTCAAAGAGCTGATCGAGAATGCTCTGGATGCAGGAGCGCGTGAGATACGCGTGGAACTACGGGGCAGTGGTTTGCGCCTGATTCGTGTGAGCGATGACGGTGTAGGCATTCCCGATTACGAACTGGAAGCAGCGGTGCAACGCCACAGCACCAGCAAGATCACGGACGTTGGAGATCTGGAGCATTTACACACGCTCGGTTTCCGTGGCGAAGCTCTTGCCAGCATTGCCGCCGTCTCTGAACTGACGCTGCTGAGTCGAGCGATTGAGACTGAAACCGCTGATGAGGAACAGGCAGGTGTCTGGTACATGTGGCGTGGTAGTGAGATCGTGCAGCGTGGGCGTAAGGCGCGTCCACATGGCACGACAGTGACAGTGTGCGATCTGTTTTATAATGTGCCTGCGCGTCTCAAGTTCATGCGCGGCGCACGTACTGAAAATGGGCATGTGGTGCAACTGCTGCAACGCTATGCAGTTTGCTATCCCTCTCTCCGTTTTCACCTGATTATCGATGAGCATACCGCTCTGCTGACCAGTGGAACGGGTGATCTGGCAAGCACGCTCTCAGAACTCTATCATCTTCCCCTGCACGATCTGCTCGATGTGGTTGAACTTGCGGACGAGGCGCACTATCGTATTCATGGCTATGTGGGTAATCGCGTACTCGTGCAGAATAGCCGCCAGTATGTGATGCTCTTCGTCAATGGACGCTGGATACAGTCGCGTGCCTTGCAGGATGCATTAGAGGTGGGCTATCGGACGCTGTTGCCAAAGGGCAAGCATCCGCTCTTGGTGTTACTGCTCAACGTGCCGCCCGATGAAATTGATGTCAATGTGCATCCCGCTAAAATAGAGGTGCGTTTGCAGCATGAGGCTGCGGTGAAGGCGGCCCTGACGCAGGCTGTACGCGAGGTCTTGGAGCGTAGTCCAGTCTCTCCGCAAACTGTGCAATTTCCAGGTCCGGTGCTGGCAAATCAGCGCAAGTTACCGGGACCACGCAGGCATGGTTTGCATGTCTCAGAATCGGCGGAGGGCTATAAAGCCGAAGTGGCGCAACCCGGTACAGCAGAGGTGATCGCGCACTTACGCCCGATGGCGCAGTTGCAACAGGCGGTTATTCTGGCGGAAGCACCCGATGGCAGTCTCTATCTGGTCGATCAGCATCGCGCCCATGAACGGGTTATCTATGAACATCTGCGGCGCACGCACATGGGGGGACGGCAAGAAGAAGCGAGCGTGAGTGCCCACTTGCTGCTCGAACCAGTGATTGTCGAGATGAAACGTTATCAGGCCGATCTGCTTGAGCAACGTCTGCCCATCTTGCATGGC
>DAICZM010000539.1 GCA_027311145.1 Ktedonobacterales bacterium | reverse complement strand
GTAATATGGTAGGTATCATTAAGATTAGCACCTGTGCATGCTAATTTCAATACTTGTGTAGAGTTGTTGGGGCCACCGGGATTGAGCGAGCCATGTAGATCAGACTGCCCGTTGATCGTAACATGCCGTTGGCTAAAGGTATCATCGACTTTGGCTTCCCATAAAATCGGTGTGCTGCTCAGATCGATGAGTGTCAGTGTGGCTTGGCAAGTTCCTCCGGCCTGAATGGCCGTGATAACAGGGTTGGGGTTGATGACCAACTCAGGGGCGCTGCTGCCAATCTGCAGAGTAACAGGCAGAATAATCTGTCCTTTGCCATCGATAGTGAAGATCACATCGCCTGTATAGGGGCCGTTTTGCAGACCGGTTGTGAGAATCGCGATCCCGATATTGGCGGTTCCATCTAAGTTTAGTGTCCCTTGTGTCATGTTATCGGTCACTAAGAGCCAGCTTGCACTGTTGCTGGTGATGGTGGTAGCCGTCCATTGGATGGATGCATTGCTCTGGTTTTTGAGGATCAGGCGTTGGCTCGGTGGGTCACCTTGCCCAAGTACGGCACTGAATTTTAGTTCTGTCAGCGATTTGCCTTGTAATGTAGTCACGCTGGCGGCTGTTGTGGTGTTGGCATTGCTTTGCGGCAAGATTTGAATATCGAGGAAAGCATGTTTGCCAAGATGGTTATCCTGTGCCTGTAAGACAGCGGCTCCAGCCAGTGTGGTAGTAGGGATGGGAATGGCAAGCGTAAATGTTCCCTGGCTTGAGGCATGTGCCGAGAGTGCTTGTCCGCTGGCGGTATTAAGTTGCGTTGTGTTGAGCAGAAAGATGATGGTATCGCCTGCACCGAAATAGGCTCCATGCACAGAGAGGTTTTGTCCTGCTTTTACTGTGTTTGTGCTGGTTCCATTGATGGAGAGGAGTGGGTCTGGTCCACTGTTGGCCGTATTGATCTGATTTTGTAGCGGCGTGCCTGTAACATAGGTCGAGAGAATATAGGCTCCGAGACCGCCAATCAGGCAGATCATCATGACAATCGTCACCCAGAAGCCGAAACTCATGCCCTGCTTTTGCTGTTTATTTTTTGGTGAAGTGATTGCACGCATGCGCGCAATACTATGTTGCATGGCCATCAATGGTTCAGGCACTGCGGCTTGGCCACGTGATACATCGGTGGCTGGTCCGGCTTCGTCATGCTGGCGGTCAAGCCAACTGGTGCGCCACTGCTCTGCCGCTTTGCTCGTGGCGGCAAGACTCTCCGGGGCGGCTGTTGGCACGGGTGACACGGGCATCGCTCTTCTGATCGGCTCATTGCTGCGACCCGGTCCTGTCCCAATGCCGGGCAGAGAGGGTGATGCTCCTGGCTGTGATGCAGGTGGTGTTGGTATTGGTGTAACCGGTGGCCTGGAGAGTGGAGGGAGGGCCGATGCTGGTGTTGCAGCTGGGCTAGATACCTGCTGCTGTGTCGCTCCATGCACACTGATTGGCCCTCTGGCTGCTTGTGAGAACGGCGTCTGTGTGGGCATGGCCGACCTCGCACTCTGGTCCGCTTGCGGGGGCATGCCCCGCCCTTGCGTTCCTTGCGCAAAGGGGTTGGGCGTCATCGGTGACTGTGGCATTGATGATGCCGTTGGACGAGTTGGAATTGAAGGATTGGTAGGACGTTTAGGTGGTGTACTCGTCTTGATGGGCTGTATGGTGTTCCCTTTATTTGCCGGTGGCGTGCCGAACCCGCTGCTAGGTGGTGCTACAGGACGTTGCATACCCGGCGTGATTGGTGGCAACCCGTTCCCTGGCTGTGGCGGCCTAGCTGGCACTGTTTGTCCACCTCCGGGGCGTGTTGGCGTAGGTGCAGGTTGCCCCGTTATTTGTGGCAATGGCTGCATTGGGACTGCGGGACGCTGTGTCGCTGCTGACACGATACCCATTTCCTCGCGTTTTAAGCCACACCTATTGCAGAAATGTGCTTCTCTTGGCAGCTCAGCATTGCACCTGGGACAACGAAACATACGCACAATCCTCTTATGATGATTCCCGCGAGCCTCTGCTTATTCATATCCGCTCGCAAGGGTTCTTTATCTTTTGTATTCGGACATTTGCTATCATAAATATAGTTGCATATATCTTTCTAATGAGCAATGTTTAGGTACTATTGTCCTGTCAGAGTTTTGAAAGGAGTGGGTCAGGTGGAAACCTGATAAAGAATACGGCTATCTTTCTGCAAAAAAGCCGTTGTAGGGTCTTGACGAATGGCAAAAAATCGCTAAAATCTATAGAGGATACTTATAATTTGTAGATTTATGAGGTTTGCATGCACATCGTCACCATTGGCGTAGATCATACTACCGCCCCAATTGCTTTACGCGAGCGACTCGCCTGTTCATCGCGTCAGATTCCGCAAGTGTTAAGTGCTGTGCAGATGGTTGCGCAAGAATGTGTGCTGCTCTCTACTTGCAACCGTGTGGAGTTATATGCCATTTTTCTCGAAGAATATGAGGGATTTAATGAATTATTGCATATTCTAGGTGATGTGCGACAAGTAACGCAAGAAGAGCTTGAAGGGCATGTTTACAGTTTTACCGATGAGCAGGCAGTCAGTCACCTTTTTGAGGTGACCTGCGGGCTGCACTCCCTTGTGCCGGGTGAACCGCAGATTCAGGGGCAGGTTGTAGAGGCCTTAGAGATTGCGCAAGGGAGTGGCTATGCTGGACCTGTCTTGTCGGCTCTTTTTCGCGCCGCCCTGGTGACGGGCAAACGCGCACGTAGTGAGACAGGGATTAGCCGCAATGCGGCCTCAATCAGCCATGTCGCAGTGCAACTTGCGCGTCATTTGTTCCCTCAATTTCATGAAGCGCAGATTTTGTTGATTGGTTCTGGACAAATGAGTGAACTGGCGGCGCGCAACCTGCGCGATAATGGCGCACATCGTCTGGTTATTATGAATCGCACGCATGAACATGCGATACGAATGGCTGAAGCGTTAGGCGCAACCCATCGGACGTTTGCCGAACTGCTTGATGCACTGATCGAGGCTGATGTGGTCATTAGCTCAACAAAAGCTCCGCGCGCACTAATTACGCTTGAAAAAATGCAGTATGTCATGCAGCAGCGTGCCGGACGTTCTCTGCTCTTGATAGATATTGCG